>NZ_JBHVXZ010000055.1:0-59364 GCF_042881395.1 Amycolatopsis sp. NPDC058278
GGACCTCGGCGACCAGCTCCTCGGCCGCGGTGCCCGGGGCCACGTACTCCGTGCCGCCGCCGAGCTGCGGGTCCGGCAGGGCGGCCCGGTCGAGCTTGCCGCTCGCCGCGACCGGCAGCGCGTCCAGCGTGACGAACACCGTGGGCACCAGGTACTCCGGCAGGGTGGCCCGCAGGGCGTCGGCCGCGCCGTCCGCGCTGCCGACGACGTACCCGACGAGCGTCCCTTCGCGGACGGCGACCGCCGCGTCCCGGATGTCCGGCAGCTCCCGCAGGGCGGCTTCCACCTCCCCCGGCTCGATCCGGAACCCGCGCAGCTTGACCTGGTCGTCGGTCCGGCCGAGGTATTCGAGGGTGCCGTCGCGACGCCGGCGCGCGAGGTCGCCGGTCGCGTACATCCGGCCGAAGGGGCCCTCCGGGAACCGTTCGGCGGTGAGTTCGGGCAGCCCGAGGTAGCCGTGCGCGAGCTGCGCCCCGGCGAGGAACAGTTGCCCGGCGACCCCGGGCGGGACCGGCCGCAGCCGCTCGTCGAGGACGTAGGCGCGGGTGCCGGGGATCGGGCGGCCGATCGGCACGGGTCCGTCGACCGGGCCGTCCAGCCGGTGGGCGATGCAGCCGACCGTCGCCTCGGTCGGGCCGTATTCGTTGGTGACGGCGATCCCGGAGAACGGCCGCACGGCTTCGCCCATCAGTGCTTCGCCCCCGACGACCAGGTCGCCGGTCGGGTACGACTCCTCCGGGAGCACGGCGAGGTGGGTCGGCGTCGCCTTGACGAAGTCCGGGCGCCCGGCGTCCACAATGGACCCGCCCGCGGTGAGCGGGCCCAGCAGCGTGGTCACCGTCAGGTCGAACGACGCCGACGTGTGCAGCAGCGCACGGCCCGCCAGGCTCGGGTAGGCCTCGCGCGCCCAACCGAGGTAGGTCGCGAGGGCGCGGTGGCCGACCTCGACGCCCTTCGGCCGCCCGGTCGAGCCGGACGTGTAGATGACGTAGGCGATGTCGTCCGGGCCCGGCCGCGCGGGGTTCTCCTCGGAGGAGTCCGCCCAGGGAGCCGGATCACCCAGGTCGAGGGTCTCCGCATCGAGGGTCACGTCCCCCGCGGTGAGCACCACACGCGCGCCGGCGTCGGCGAGGATCAGCGCCTGCCGCGGGGCCGGGTTCGCCGGATCCAAAGGCACGTAGGCGGCGCCGCCCTTGAGCGCGCCGAGGATGCCCACGACCAGTTCGGCCGAGTTCGGCGCGCACACCCCGGCCACGCCGCCACTGCCGAGGCGGTGCGCGACGCGGTTGGCCCGCGCGTTCAGCTCGGCGTAGGTCAGCCGG
The DNA here is from genome assembly GCF_042881395.1 of Amycolatopsis sp. NPDC058278. Taxonomy (NCBI): domain Bacteria; kingdom Bacillati; phylum Actinomycetota; class Actinomycetes; order Pseudonocardiales; family Pseudonocardiaceae; genus Amycolatopsis; species Amycolatopsis sp. NPDC058278. Next base: position 1,323 of record NZ_JBHVXZ010000055.1, read on the forward strand.
ACCCCGCCGAGGTCGACGGCGATCGCGTCCGGCGTCGCCCGCACCTGGTCTTCGAAGCGTTCGACGACCAGCGGAGCGTCCTCTGTGGACGAACCACTCCACTCTTCCAGGACCTGGGCGCGTTCGGCGTCCGACAGCAGCGGCAGGTCCGCCACCGCGACGGCCGGGTCCGCGACCGCGGCCGTCAGCACCCGGAGGTACCGCTCCACCAGGGACTCCGCGGTGGCCCGGTCGAACAGGTCGGTGCGGTAGAGCAGCCGGCCGCCGGTGGCGGTCAGGTCGATCGCGACGTCGTCCTTGGCGGTCGCGTAGCGGACCGGTTCGATGCCCGAGTCGGGGATGAAGTTGAAGCCGAGCTGGTAGACCGCCTGCACGCTCCCGTCCCGCTCCGGGCGGACCGCGTCGGCGACCAGCTGGAACGGCACCTGGCCGTGCTCGATGGCGTCCAGCACCGCGGTCCGGACCCGGCCGACCAGATCGGCGAACGACAGCTCGCCGTCACAGCCGACGCGGATGGCGAGCTGGTTGACGAACATCCCGATCAGCGGTGCCAGCTCCGGCAGGTCCCGGCCGGCGACCGGCACGCCCACGACGATGTCAGCCGAGCCGGACAGCCGGGACAGCAGCGCCGTGTAGGCGGCCAGCAGCACCATGAACGGGGACGCCGACAGCTCCCGGCCGACCTCGCCGACGCGGTCGAGGACGCCGTCGGGCAGGGTGAAGTCGACCTGGTCACCGGCGAACCCGAACTCCGCGGGCCGCGGCCGGTCGGTGGGCAGGCTGTGCACCGGCGGGAGCCCGGCGAGCCGTTCGCGCCAGTAGTCCAGCTGGGCCCGGACGACCGGGAGCCGGCCGCGCTGCCAGGCCGAGTAGTCGGGGTACTGGATGGCGAGCTCGGGCAGCTTCGGCAGCCGGCCCTCGGCAGCCGCGTTGCAGGCTTCGTTCAGCTCGCTCGCCAGCACGAGCACGGAGCCGGCGTCGAACACGGTGTGGTGCACGACGAAGGTGAGCAGCCAGTCCGCGTCACCGAGCCGGACCAGCTGGGCCCGCCACGGCGGCGCCGCGTCGAGGGGGATCGGGCGGCGGGCGATCGCCTCGGCCAGCTCGGCCGCCCGCGTTTCGCGGTCGGGGAACTCGCGCAGGTCGTGCACGTCCGGGTCGATCGGGACGTCGGCGTGCACCACCTGGACGAGGTCGGCGCCGTCCATCCGGAACGCCGTCCGCAGGGCTTCGTGGCGCCCGACGACCACGCCCAGCGCGGCCCGCCACTGTCCTTCCGTGAGCGGGAGGTCCTGCCGCACCTGGCAGGGGAGGTTGTACACCGGGGACGCCGGGTCGAGCTGGTTCGACAGCCAGATCCGCTCCTGCCCGAACGAGGCCGGGAACGTCCATTCCTTCGTGTCGGTCATGTCTCCTGCTTCAGCGCTCGAGCTTGGGGATGGTGGTCGCGGCGGGTGCGGGTTCGTCGGCGGGCGCGGGCGCGGAGCCGCTCCGCAGTTCCTCGATCCGCTCGGCCAGCGCGGCCACCGTGGAGGATTCGAACAGCGTCTTCATCGCCAGCCGGGCGCCGGTGGTCTTGCGGACCTGGGCGATCAGCTGGATGGCGACCAGCGAATTGCCGCCGAGAGCGAAGAAGTCGTCGTGCACGCCGACGCGCTCGACGCCGAGCACCTCGGCCCACTGCCGGGCGATCTCCGCCTCGAGGTCGGTGCGCGGGGCGAGGTAGTCGTCCTGCGCCTGCGTCGACACCGTCTCGGCGACCTCTTCGGTCTCTTCGAGGCGTTCCGCGGTCACCCGGCGGTCGAACAGGTCGGCCACCGGGCGGGTGCTGATCACCACCTGCCCGCCGAGGCCGGGCGTCAGGGCCCGCAGGAACGCCTCGGCGCCGTCGACCGGCCGGATCCCGCCGGAGTCCACAGTAGACTTCGGTGCGACGGCCGCGAGCCCGCCGCTCACGGCGCCTTCGTCGACCTGCCGCAGGACGAAGTCCTCGATCTCGACGAGCACCCGCCCGTCGTCCGCGCACAGCGTCAGATCGGCGGAGATCACCTGGTCGCCGCCGGAGGCCCGGTAGCGCAGGTGGCTGTGGAAGCTCGCCGGGAGCGGGGCGTGCACGACCACCCGTCCGTAGCTCATCGGCAGGTAGGTGCCACTCCCCCGGCCGCGGCCGAACGCGGTCGCGACGTCCAGCAGCGCCGGGTGCAGTCCCCAGCCCGTGTCGCCGGCCGCCGCGTCCGGCGCGACGAGCGACGCCAGTTCCTCGTGCTCGCCGACGTGGTGGGTGCGCAGCGCGGCCCAGCGCGGGCCGAAGGTGACCATGCTGGTCCGGCCGGTGCCGAAGGCGTTGCCGTCGTCGAGCACCCGGGTCCGGTCCCGCACCGCGTCGAGGTCCACAGTGGACGTCGTGGGCGCCGGCACCCAGCCCGCCGAGCCCCGGACGTGCACCTTGGTCACCCCGGCCGCGCGGCTGGTCACCGTGAAGCCGTCGCCGTCGAAGCCGACCCGGTATTCCGCGACGGTGCCTTCCGGGACCGAGAACGGCTCCAGGAAAGCGACGTCCTGCAGTTCGACGACGTGACCTTCGCCGGGGCGCGGCAGGACGGCCTCGACCGCCGCCCGCACGGTTTCGAGGTGTCCGGTGCCCGGGACGACCGGCACGCCGGCGATCCGGTGCTCGGCCAGCAGCCAGTGCCCGGCCGCGGAGACGAGCCCGTGGCCGCTCTCGCCGGTGCGGGTGGTGAGCACCGGGTGCGTGACCGGGCCGTCCGCTTTCGTGCGGGTCGAGCGGATGGTCGTCGGCGCGGCCACCTCGGCGGCCATGCCGACCTCGTCCCAGCCGGCCCAGTCGTGCGAGACGACCCGGGCCTGCCACCCGTGGTCGCCGCGGGCGTAGGCGTCGAGGAAGTTGTTGGCCGCGCAGTAGTCGACCTGCCCGAAGTCGCCGGAGACGGCGGTGACCGACGAGCACAGCGCGGCGAAGTCCATCGGCAGGTCGGCGAACGCTTCGGCGAGTGCCAGGGTGCCGCCGATCTTCGGCGCCAGCACCGCTTCCGCGGCCGCCCGCTCCTTGACCTCGGCGACGCCGCCGCCGGGGAGCCCGGCGGCGTGCACGATCCCGTCGAGGCCGCCGAACTCGCGTTCGGCCAGCTCGCGGGCTTCCCGCAGCCGAGCCGGGTCGGTGACGTCGGCGGCGAGCACGTGCACCACCGCGCCGGCCGCCTCCATCCGCCGGATCGCGCGGATCGCGCGGCCCGCCCGGTCGTCGGCGGTGTACGCGGCCCATTCCTCGCGGGGCGGGAGGCCGGAGCGCGTCAGGAGGATGAGCTTGGCCCGGACGCGCAGCGCGAAGTCCTCGGCCAGGGTGATGCCGATTCCGCCGGTCCCGCCGGTGATCAGGTACCGGCCGCCCTCGCGCAGCACCGGCGTCGCCGCTTCGGGCACGGTGACCTGGGTGTGCTCCAGGACCCAGCGACGGCCGCGGCGCAGCGCGACCTCCGCGGTGTCCGCCGGCCCGAACAGCTCGGCCACGACCTCGCCGGACAAGCGCTCGACGTCGATCCGGCGCACGACCGTGCCGGGGACCTCGAGGGGGACGACCCGCGCGATGCCCGCGAGGGTGGCGTGTTCCGGCCGGATCAGGTCGGTGCCGGTGACGTCGGCGGTGCCGGTGCTCAGCAGGTCGATCCGCACCGGCTCGCCCCACGCCTGGACCAGGTTGAGGACACTGAAGAACCCGCGGTCCTGGGCGGCCATCCCGGTCTCGGTCCCGCCGAGCGCCCACGCGTGGACGACCCGCTCCGGGCGGGCTCCGAGAGCGGCGACGAGTTCGTCGTAGTCCTCGCGGGCTCCGGGCCGCACGGTGAAGCCGGCCTCGGTGGCGGAGAACCGATCGCCCGGGCGGACCTCGGTGATCGTGACCCCGGCCTCCCGCAACAGCCCGGGCAGGACATCGTCGTCGACGAACGCGAGGCAGGAGGCGAAGGGTTCGCGCCGGAGCTCCGGCGCGGCTTGCCGCCAGGACGGCACGGCGAACCACTCGTCGAGGGGCAGCGGCCCGCTCGGCCGCGCCGGAACGGCGGCGACCGTCCCGGCCGGATCGGGATCGACCCAGTACCGCTTGCGCGCGTACGGGTAGCCCGGGAGGGGCACGCGGTACCCGGGAGCCGAGGGCTCGACGGATACGCCGTGTGTCCACAAGAGACCGGCCGCGGCGTGGAGCGTTTCGACGTCGCCTTCGCGGTCGGTGCGGCCGGGCAGGCTCGGCCGAGGCGCGGGCAGGCCCTTCGGCACCTGGCCGCGGGCGAGCCCGGCCAGCTGGTGCCCCGGACCGCATTCGACCAGGGCCCAGCGGTCGCCGCCGGCGAACAGCGTCCGCACGCAGTCGCCGAACCGGACGGCTTGGCGCAGGTGGGCGGCCCAGTACCCCGGATCGGTGGCCTGGGCGTCGGTGATCCAGCCGCCGGTCAGGTTGGACAGGAACGGCAGCGACGGCGCCGACCGCGGCACCGCGGCGACGGCCTCGGTGAACTCCGCCAGGATCGGGTCCATCATCGGCGAGTGGAAGGCGTGCGAGGTCACCAGCTCACGGCACTGCACGTCACTCGACCTGAGCAGCGCGGCGAAATCGGCGATCGCGCCGGACGGCCCGGCGACGACACAGGTGCCCGGGCCGTTGACGCCCGCGATGGCCAGGCCTTCGGGCAGCCGGTTCGTCACGGCCTCTTCGTCGAGCTGGACGGCGAGCATCGCGCCGGCCGGCATGGCCTGCATCAGCTCACCGCGCCGGACGACCAGCCTCACCGCGTCGGCCAGGGTGAACACCCCGGCGACGGTCGCGGCGACGTACTCGCCGACGGAGTGGCCGATCATCGCCCCTGGCCGCACGCCCCAGCTGCGCCAGAGCATGGCCAGCGCGTACTCGACGACGAACAGCGCGGGCTGGGTGAAGCGGGTCTCCCGCAACCGCGCGTCCCCGCCGCGGTCGAAGATCAGCTCTTTCAGGCCCGGCAGGCCGGCCAGCTCGCAGCACTCGTCGACGGCCGCGGCGAAGACGGGCTCGCTGCGGTACAGCTCGGCCCCCATCCCGGCGTACTGCGAGCCCTGGCCGGAGAACAGGAACGCCACCTTGAGCTCGGCCGCCTGCGCGGTCAGCACGCGCCGCGGGTCGCGCAGGCCGTCGACCGCGTCTTCGGAGTCGCGGGCGACGACGACCGCGCGGTGGGCGTACTCGGTACGCCCGGCGGCGAGGGTGTGCGCGACGTCGGCGAGGTCGAGGTCGACGTCCCCGGCCAGCCGGTCGGCGAGGCGCTCGACCGCGGTGGCCAGGGTCTCCGGCGTCTTCGCCGACACCCGCAGCAGGTGCGCCGGGTGCGGACGCCGGTGCCGCTGCGGCTTCGGGGCCTCCTCGAGCACCAGGTGGGCGTTGGTGCCGCCGACGCCGAACGAGCTGACGCCCGCCCGGCGCGGGGTGTCGGCCGCCTCCCACTTGGTCACGGTCCGCGCCGGGTGGAACGGGCTGCGCGGGAAGTCGATGCCCGGGTTGGGTTCTTCGTAGTTGATGGTCGGCGGGATCAGCCCGTGCTCCATCGCCAGCACGGTCTTGATCAGCGCGACGACCCCGGCCGCCTGGGACAGGTGGCCGATGTTCGACTTCACCGAGCCGATGGCGCACCAGCCGGTGTCCGCGACACCGTGTCCGTACACAGTGGACAGGGAGGTGATCTCGATCGGGTCGCCCAGCGCGGTTCCGGTGCCGTGCGCCTCGACGTAGCCGATCGTGCGCGGGCTGACCCCGGCCATGCCGACCGCCTGCGCGATGGCCTCGGTCTGGCCCGCGACGCTCGGCGCGGAGAAGCCGACCTTCGTGGCGCCGTCGTTGTTGATCGCGTTGCCGAGCACGACCGCCCGGATGTGGTCGCCGTCCTCCAGCGCCTGCGACAGCCGCTTGACCAGGACGACACCGACGCCGCTGCTCCACACCGTGCCGTTGGCGCCGGCGTCGAACGCCCGGACGTGCCCGTCCGGCGAGGTGAAGCCTTCGACGCCCATGTACCCGATGCCGTGCGGCATCTCCAGGTTCACGCCGCCGGCCAGCGCCATGTCGCACTCGCCGTTGCGCAGTGCCTCGCAGGCCAGGTGCACCGCGACCAGCGACGTCGAACACGCCGTGTGGATCGCCAGACTCGGGCCGCGCAGGTCGAGCTTGTAGGACACCGACGTCGTCAGGTAGCTCGGCTGGTTGCCGGTCGACATCCCGATGCCGCCGTGCTGCGACGCCATGACGCGCTCGTTGCGCAGCAGGTTTTCGATCAGGTAGCCGGTCCGCCCGGTGCCGCCGTAGACCCCGATCGCCCCGCGGTAGCGGGCCGGGTCGTAGCCGCCGTCGGTCAGTGCCGAGTGACAGGCTTCGAGGAACACGCGGTGCTGCGGGTCGGTGATCTCGGCTTCGCGGCTGGTCATGCCGAACAGGTCGGCGTCGAACTCGTCGAAGCCTTCGACCATCGTCGTGGCGTTGACCCAGCTGGGATCGTCCAAAGTGGCCGGATCCGCGCCGCGGGCGAGCAGTTCCTCGCGGGTGGCGGGCTTGATGGACTCGACGCCGTCGACGAGGTTGCGCCAGAACTGCCGGAGATCACCGGCGCCGGGAACGCGGGCGGCCATCCCGACGATGGCGATCGGCTCGGTGCCGGGGTCGGGTTCGAGGTCGTGGGTCACTGCGGTCGCTCCTGTTCCTGGCCGGTCGTGCCGGCACTGCGGCGGGGTCTTCTGGACGGGGTGCGCCCCCGGCGGGCGGCGACTCGCTCGGCGGCGCGGGCGAGCTCCGGGCTGGGTGCGGCCCCCGCGTGCAGGTGGGTGGCGAGGGCGCGGACGGTGGGGTGGGTGAACAGGTCCACCATCGGGATGCGGCGGCCGAGCCGGGCGGTGACCTCGGCGTGGACGCGGGCCAGGGCGAGCGAATGCCCGCCGAGGTCGAAGAAGTTGTCGGTCACGCCCACGGCGTCGCGGCCGAGCACTTCCCGCCAGACCGCCGCGACGACCGCTTCGGTGGCGGCCAGGGCGGCGGGGTCGGCGGTGGGGGGCGGATCCGCCCGGGCCGGCGCCCGGCCGGAGGCGCCCGGCGCGGCAGTCCGGACGCCCGCCCGCGGCAGCTCCGGTGCGCACGTCCCGGCCGGGCGGTCCGGCTCGGCGACGAGCGCGGCGAGGAGCGCCGTGAAGTCCTCGGCCAGCGCGGACATCCGGCTCGCGTCGAACAGGTCCGGGTTGTAGAGCAGCTCGATCCCGTGCCCGAGGACGTAGACGGTCAGGTCGAACGGCGAGCCGGGCTTGCCGACCGGCAGCCACGTCCCCGGCACGCCGGGCAGGTCCAGCCGGGGTTCGGTGAAGTTCAGGACGTTGACCATCACCTGCACGAGCGGCGCCCGCGCCGGGTCTCGGGACACGCCGAGGGCGTCCACGAGCCGGTCGATCGGCGCCGCCGGGTGGGCGGTGGCGGCCAGCAGTTCCTCGCCGCTGTCGCGCACGAGCGTGGTGAAGTCCGCGGCCCCGGCCCGCAGCCGCACCGGGACGATGTCCACGAAGAACCCGGCGACGTCCTGGGTTTCGGCCAGCTGCCGGTCCGCGACGACGGTGGCGACCAGGTGGTCGTCCCCGCCGGTGAGGCGGCGCAGCAACAGCCCGAACGCGGCCAGCACCACCCCGGCGCGGGTGGTCCCGGCGCGCCGGGCCAGCTCCTCGGCGGCCTCGGCCACACCGGCGGGGAACGCCTGGTGGTGGCTCGCCCCGCGGTAGGTCTGCACGGCCGGGCGCGGCCGGTCCCGTGGCAGGTCCACAGTGGACGGCGCACCGGCCAGGTGATCCGTCCACCAGGCCAGGTCGACGGCTTCGCGGCGGTGGTCGCGGTCCGCGCGCCAGACCGCGTAGTCCGCATAGGACACCGGGAGCGGCGGCAGCGTCTCGCCGCGGTAGGCCGCGGTGAGGTCGGCGCAGAGGAGCTCCTGCGACCAGCCGTCGAACACCGCGTGGTGCAGCGTGAACCCGAGGACGTGCTCGTCCGGGCCCAGCTCGTAGAGCCGCACGCGCCACGGCGGTTCGCGGTCGAGCCGCACCGGTGCCGCCGCGTCGGCGGCCAGCCGGCCGGCCACGGCGCCGGCGGCCACCGGGATGACCGGCAGGGCCACGTCCTGCGGCGGCAGGCATTCGGCCCGCGGGACGCCGTCGACCGGGCGGATGCGCCAGCGCAGCACGTCGTGCCGCTCGGCGACCGCCCGCAACGCGGCCTTCAGCGCCGTGACGTCGAGGGGTCCGGTCAACCGGAACGCCATCGCGATGTTGTACGGCGCGGCGTCCGGGGCGAGCTGGTCGAGGAACCACAGCCGCCGCTGCGGCGGGGACAACGCCGGCGCGTGCCCGGTCGTCAGGCCGGCCCCGGTGAGCGGGGCGGCCGCGGCCACCCGCCGCGCGAGCCCGGCCAGGGTCCGCCCGGCGAAGACGTCTTCGACGGACACGTCGGCGGCGAACTCGGCACGCAGCGCCGCGACCAGCCGCATCGCGGAGATCGAATCGCCGCCGGAGAGCAGGAAATCGGTTCCGGCACCGGGACCGAGCACCGTCCGCCACACCGCTTCCACCGGCGATCCGGGCGTCTGCGCCGCCGCGGGCTCGCTCTCGGCGAGGGCCCGCAGGGCGGCCCGGTCGATCTTGCCGGTGACGGTGCTGGCCGGCAGCCCGGCCAGCCGCCGGATCACGGCCGGGCGCATCGCCTCGGTCAGCCGGTCCCCGGCGTAGGCGTGGATGACCTCGTCGGACGGGGCCGACACCGGGGTGAGGAACGCGACCAGCCGGGTGCCGCCGGGACCCGGCACGGCCTCGACCGCGACGGCGTCGACGTCCGGGTGGGTGCGCAGGGCGGCCTCGACCTCGCCGAGCTCGATCCGCTGGCCGCGGACCTTCACCTGGCGGTCGGCGCGGCCGGCGAACTCCAGCCGGCCGTCGGGGCGCAGCCGGGCCAGGTCGCCGGTGCGGTAGAGCCGCTCCCCCGGCGTGCCCGGGTCTTCGACGAACTTCCGCGCGGTCAGCTCCGGGCTGTTCAGGTAGCCCGCGGCCAGCCCGGGCCCGCCGATGACCAGCTCGCCCACCTCGCCCGGTGGGACGGGCCGCAGGTCGGCGTCGACGACGTGCGCGCGGTGGTCCGGCGTCGGCGTGCCCAGCGGCAGCGGGTCGGCCGGGGTGCCGGTGACCTCGCCGGTGAGCACGACGACGGTCGTCTCGGTGGGGCCGTAGACGTTGAAGAACCGCCGGCCGGGCAGCCAGCGGGCGGCCAGCTCGGCGGGCACCGGCTCGCCACCGCAGGCGATGGTCCGCCAGCCGGGCACGTCTGCGGGGTCCAGCAGCGACAGCAGCGTCGGGGTGATGAACCCCCAGTCGACCTCGTGCTCGACGATGAACCGGCGCAGCCGTTCCGGGTCCGCCCGGTCGGCCGAGCTCGCGAGCTGGACCGAGCCGCCGGCGATCAGCGGCACGAAGACGTCCATCGTGAACGCGTCGAACCCGGGCGAGGCGATGCCGAGGGTGCGGGTGCCCGGGCCGACGCCCAGCCGCCCGGCGAACCCGGTCGCGAACGCGACGATGTTGCGGTGGGTGGTGAGCACGCCCTTCGGCCGCCCGGTCGACCCGGAGGTGTGGAGCACGTGCGCGGTGCTGTCCGGGGTGGCCGGGCAGACGCCCGGCGCGCCGGGCGGCGGGACGTCGATCCCGAGCCCTGGCCCGAATTCCGCGACCGCGGCGTCGCCGATCACCAGCGAGACCCCGGCGTCGGCGACGATCCCGGACAGCCGGTCCCGCGGTCCGCCCGGTTCGAGCGGGACGTAACAGCCGCCGGAGAACAGGACCCCGAGGACGGTGATCACCAGCGCGGGCGTCCGGTGCGCGCACACCCCGACCCGGGTCTCCGGGCCGGCGCCGCGCTCACGCAGGACGGCGGCCACGCCCCAGGCCGCGGCGACGAGCTCAGCGTAGGTGAGCCGGGTGCTGCCCTGCCGCACGGCGAGCGCGTCCGGCGTCCGCTCCGCCTGCGCCAGGATCAGCGCGGCGACCGTCGTGTCTGCATTGGACAGCGTTTTCGAAGACAGTGTTTTCGAAGACAGTGTCGTCGCTGACAGGGCCGGGCCGTCGATGCCCGTGCCGGGCAACGTGTCGGTCAACGTGAACTCCCCAGTTCGGCACGGCCGCGGTGGCGGCCGTGTGGTTGTGCGTCCGGCTCACGGGTGGTGTCCCCGAGCCGGCGGGTCGATCCAGAACCTGCTGCGCTGGAACGGGTAGCCGGGCAGCGGCACCCGGCCCGGGCGGGCGCCGTCGTGCCGGGCGGCCCAGTCGACGCGGTCGCCGCCGACCCAGCGAGCGGCCAGTTCCCGGGCGGCGCCGGGCGGCCCGGCCAGCTCGGTCCCGTCCGCCAGCAGCGCGTCGAGGGCTTCGACGGCCTCGGCCGCGGTCGTCGCGACCACCGCCGCCCGGACGGCGAGCTCCCGGCGGCCGACGGCGAGGGTGTAGGCGACGTCGGCCAGGTCCGGCGGGTCGGTGGCGAGGCGGTCCCGCACCGCCGAAAGCGCCTCGCGCAGGGCGGTCCGGTCGCGCGCGGACACCGGCAGGACGTGCGGGCCGTCCGCGGTCACCCGCGGCCCGGGCGCCGGTGCTTCCTCGACGATGACGTGGACGTTGGTCCCGCCCATGCCGAACGCGCTCACCCCGGCGACCCGCCGCGGCACGTCCGGCCAGTCGGCGGCCTTGACCGGCACGTGACAAGGCCCGCCCGCCAGGTCGACCTCCGGGTGCGGCGCGGTGAAGTGCAGGTTCGGCGGGATGACGCCGTGGCGCACCGAAAGCACCGCCTTGATCAGCCCCGCCACGCCGGCGGCCGCGTCGAGGTGGCCGATGTTCGTCTTGACCGAGCCGAGCGCGCAGGTGCCGGGCGGGACGTCCCGGTACACCCGGTTGAGCGCGGCCACCTCGATGGCGTCGCCCAGCGGGGTGCCGCTGCCGTGCGCTTCGATCAGCCGGACCTCGGCGGGGTCGACTTCGGCGACGGCGAGTGCCTCGGCGATCGCGGCCGCCTGGCCCGCCGGGCTCGGCACGGCGTACCCGGCGCGATCGCCGCCGTCGTTGGTCATCGCCCAGCCGGGCAGCACGGCGTGGATGTGGTCGGAGTCGGTGAGCGCGTCGGACAGCCGCCGCAGCACCACGACCCCGGCGCCCGAACCGAACCCGGCGCCGTCGGCCGCCACGTCGAACGACCGGCAGCGCCCGTCCGGCGAAGCCATGCCACCCGCGCGGTAGCGCGGCCACGTGACGCTCACGCCACCGGCGATCGCGAGGTCGCAGCGGTACTCCGCGAGGCTCTGGGCGGCCAGCCCGACCGCGGCGAGCGAGCTGGAGCAGGCACTTTGGACGGCCACCGCGGGCCCGGTCAGGCCCAGCCGGTAGGCGACCTGGCCGGGCAGGTGATCGGGCAGCTGGCGGCCGGGCAGCCGGCCCTCCCAGTCGTCGGGGTCGACGTCGCCGGTCACAGCCGGGTTCCCGAACAGGTGGAACAGGAAGTACCGGTTCACCCCGGCCGAGGTGAACACGCCGACCGGGCCGCGTTCCCGCGCGGGGTCGCGGCCCGCGTCCTCCAGGGCGTGCCACGCCGTCTCCAGGAAGAGCCGGTGCTGCGGGTCGGTCAGCGCGGCTTCCTCCGCGGTGAACCCGAAGAAGCCGGCGTCGAAGTCCTCGACGCCCTCGAGCCGTCCCCCGGCGCGCACGTGCGCGGGGTCCGCTCGCAAGCCCGGCCCGATGCCGAGCGCGGCCAGCTCGTCGTCGGTGTAGTCGTGGATCGCGTCGGCCCCCGCGCTGAGGTTCCACCAGAAGGCGCCGGCGTCGGGCGCTCCGGGGAACCGGCAGGCGAGCCCGACGACGGCGATCAGGTCGCTGCCGGGTTCGTCCTCGCCGGGAGTGTCCTCGGCGGGCCGTGCCTCGCCGGAAGCGGACTGGTCGAGGTAGGCGGCCTGCGCCGCGACCGTCGGGTGCTCCAGCAGGCCGAGCAGCGAAACCTCGGCCCCGAACTCGGCGGACAACCGCTGCTGGACCCGGCCCAGCAGCAGGGAATGGCCGCCGACGTCGAAGAACGCGTCCGTGGTGGCGATCCGGTCGTGACCCAGCACCGCGCACCAGATCGCGTGCACCCGGCGCTCCGCCGGCGTCATCGGCGCGGCCGGGGCGGGTGCGGGCGGCCGCGGGTCCGGAAGCGCTTCCTCGTCGAGCTTGCCGCTGACGGTGAGCGGGAAGGCCGCGACCACGGTCACGGCGCCGGGTACCGCGTGGCCGGGCAGCACCTCGGCCAGTGCGGCCCGCAGCACCGTCCCGTCCGGCCGGGCTCCCGCCGCCGGGACGACGTAGGCGAGCAGTTCCCCGTCGCGGACGACCGCGCGGGCTTCGGCCACCTCGGGCCGTTCGCCGAGCCGGGCTTCGATCTCGGTCAGCTCGATCCGGAACCCGCGCACCTTGACCTGCCGGTCCAGCCGGCCGAGGCAGACGAGGTTCCCGTCGGGCAGGACCCGGCCGAGGTCGCCGGTGCGGTAGCTGCGGACACCGTCGCCGGTGGTGCCGAAGGCCGGGCTCGGCTGGTCGAAGTAGCCGTCGACCAGGTACTCGCCGCTGACTTCGAGCTCGCCGCCGTCGAGCACGGTGAGCGTGTAGCCCGGCAGCGCGGTCCCGATGGGCAGCGGGCCGGTGGCGTGTTCGTCGACGTCCGCGGCGGTCAGCCGGTACTGGGCGGCGAAGGTCACCTCGGTCGCGCCGTAGCCGTTGACGAACACGCAGCCGGGCGCGAACCGGCCGCGGCGGACGTCGGCGTAGGTGGCCTGCTCACCGCCGAGCAGGACGGTCCGCACCGAGGGCAGGTCTCCGTCGAGGGCGTCGAGCAGGTAGCGGTAGACCGTGGGCGTCGAGTGGTAGACGGTCACCTCGTGCCGCGCGAGCTCGCGGGCCGCGTGGGCCACGCCGTGGGCGCGGACGTCGACCGGGACCACGGCGGCGCCGGTCAGCAGGGCCGGGTAGAGGTCGGGGATGGCCGCGTCGAAGCCGAAGGAGGCCAGCAGGCTGACCCGGTCGGCGGCGGTGATGCCGAGCGTCGCGATCTGGTTGTCCACCACGTGCAGCAGGTTGCGGTGGGTCTGGGCGACGGCCTTCGGCGTCCCGGTCGAGCCGGAGGTCGACAGCACGTAGGCCGGCGCGTCCGGGTCCGGGTCGGGCACCGGCAGCGGCGCGGTGTCCCGTCCGGACCGGACCACCCGGGCGGACCCGGTGCGGCACAAGGCTTCCGCCAGTTCGAGGTGCCCCGGATCGGCCAGCACGGCCGACACCCGCGCGGCCGCGACCTGGTGGGCGAGCCGGTCCCGCGGGTACGTCGGGTCCAGCGGGACGTAGGCGCAGCCCGCGGCCAGGGTGCCGAGGATCGCGGCGATGGCGCCGGTGCCGTGCCCGGTGACCAGGCCGACGAACTCACCCGGCCGCACCCCGGCGTCGAGCAGCCGGGCGGCGTGCCCGCCGGCCAACGCGGCCAGCCGGCCGTAGCTCACCGCCTCGCGATCCCCGAGGACCGCGAGCCGATCGGGCGAGTGCCGGGCGATTTCCGCGAAACGTCTGAGAATTCCGGCTTGCGTCATCGCCGGCCGCAGGCGCCCGACGGTGAATGGGCGCGCGGAAACCAAGGCGGTGACGTCGACTTCATCTCACTCCCCAGTGCGATTGACGAAGAATCACGCAAGGTTAAGGGGAGCGACACCGTCTGCGGGTACGTAATCCGCAGAGTTCAGCCGAATGACCTATCGATCCTGGACCAGTCGCCGCAGTTTCCCACGCCATCCACGGCAGAATCACGAACCGTCACCACTGTGGACATTCGCTCGACTACCGTTCGTGATCGCGCACTGAAATCGCCGCCGGTTCCGGTCGGATATTCACCGACAAGCAATTCGACCGCTTTGTTCCTGCCTGTGCGCGGTGGCATTTTCACGAAATCGATTCAGCCGCGCCCGCACGGAACGTGGCCGGCCACGGACCGCGGCCGGCCCCACGGTGGACTCAGCCCGCGTCGGCCAGCAGGCCGGGTCCCGGCGGCGCGCTCCGCACCAGGCACGCGTGGCACGGCATGCCGCGCAGCCCGTCCAGCACCTCGGCTTCCCCGGGGAAGATCGACTCACCGCACAGGGCCGTCAGGTGCGCGGGCACCGGGCCGGCGGGCACGGGGATCAGGTGGCAGACGCGTCTGCTTTCGCCGACGACGCCTCGGCGTAGCCGCACCAGTGCGAGCATCCCACCGTTCTCACCCATGGGACGACGGTAAGCGAAGATCAGCGTCCCGACCTCGTGCCGGCGGACCAACGATCTTGGACCCCGGTGGTCCCGGACACCAAAGTCAGGCCGGGGAGAGCACCGCCGAGCCCAGCCGGCGGCACAGGGCGAGCGCCAGCTCGACGTCCAGCCGGTCCTCGCCGAGGCCGCGCGGCAGCAGCTCCTGCGCCTTGCGGACGCGGTACTGCACCGAGTTCTTGTGCATCGTCAGCTCCGCGGCCGCCGCCGTGTAGCTGCCGCCGGTCGTCAGGAACACCCGCAGCGTCTCGCGCAGCCGGCCACCGTTCTCGTCGTCGGCGGCCAGCGGCCCGAGCGTGCTCGCGACCCACAGGCGGGCCGCGTTCAGGTCGCTCGTCATCAGCGCCACCGTGCCGACCTCCCGGAAGGTCAGCGCGCGGTCGCAGTGCTCCCCGGCGGCCAGCGCCAGCGCGTGCACCCGGCGGGCCTGCTGATGGGTGTCGCGGAAGCCGGCCACGCCGGTGCCCGGGTCGCCCACGGTCACCCGCACGCCGGCTTCGGCTCCGGCGAGCGCCGCGTCGAGGTGGGCCCGGCCGATCGTCGCGCCCGGGGCGAGCGGGAGCCACACCCAGGCGCTGGCCTCGTCACGCGGCACGAACAGCGGACGGCCCTGCCCGCGGACGCGCTCGAACACCGCGCCCGCGACCGACTCCAGCAGCGACAGCGCGTCGTCGACGAAGGCCTCCGACGTGTGCCAGACGATCATGCCCACGTGCGTGCCGCGCAGGCGGTAGCCGATCACCGCCTCCGCGGCGTCGACGTCGGGCGGGCCGCCGTTCCCCTCGAGCAGGTCCGCCACCTTCGCCGCCCGCGCGGCACTGCGGTTGAGCAGCCAGCGGTCGCGTTCGTCCTGGTAGACGCCGACGAGCTGGCGGACGACCCGGGTGATGAACTCGTAGGCGACCCGGAGCAGCCGGCGCATCATGGCGCCGAGCAGGGCCGCGTCGTCGACCAGCCGGGTGCACTCCTCGAACCCGAAGTCGAGCATCGCGGCCTGCCCGAGGTCGTACGCGCGGATCAAGTCGAACACCGGGGTGCCGCGCTGCGCCAGCCGGCGCGCGTACTCGATCGCCGCGGCCGGCGGCTCGACACCGGCCGGGTCGATGCCGTGCCGGAAGATCTGCAGCGCGGTCTCGATGTTCTGGTACACGCTCGCCGACAGCAGGCTCACCATGCGCTCGTCGTCGTTGACCAGCTGCGGCAGATCGGTGGCGTACAGCTGGACCAGCTCGCCGGTGAGTTCGCCCGCGCGGCCCTCGAGGGTGGCGGCGATCTGCCGGATGCGCTCCGAGACGACTTCTTCGTCCACCATGGAGCCACCTTAGGGGGTGGCACCTCAACCTAGGCGAGGAACTCGTCGATCAAGTCGAACGTCCGGTCCGGAGCCTGCAGCGCCGGCAGGTGCCCGGCGCCCGCCACCACCTCGAACCGCGCGTCGGCGAACCCCGCCGCGTACGCCTTGCCGAACGCCGGCGGGACGACGACGTCGTCTTCACCCCAGATCAGCAGGGCCGGCACCCGGACCCGGGCGAGGCGGCGCAGCAGCTTCGGGTCGGCGAGGTCCGGACCGGCGTAGGTCCGCATCGCGGCCAGGTCGGCCGGGTCCGGGCCCGGCGCACCGGGCGGCGGCTGCGGCGGCCGCACCGGGTGTCCGGCGATTTCCGGGCCGATGGCGTCGAGCAGGACGAGCCGGCCGAGGCGGCGGCCGCGGTCCCGCACGGCCAGTTCGGCCGCGACCCAGCCGCCGAAGGAACTGCCCACCACGACGACGTCGGCCAGGTCTTCGTCGTCGAGGAGGTCCAGGTAGGCCAGGGCGAGGTCGTCGACGCCGGTGAACGCGTCCGGGCGCGGGGTGCCCGACCAGCCGGGGTGCGTCGGCGCCAGCACCCGGGCGTGCGGCGCGAAGTGCTCGACGATCGGGGTGACGCTGCGGGGTCCGGCGCCACCGTGGAGGACCAGCACGGCGCGGTCGCCGCCGCCGGTGTCGAGGAGGTCGAAATCCATGGGCTTTCCTTCCGTCAGTCCTGTCAGTCCTGTCAGTCCTGCGTGGCGAAGCGCGTCATCTGCTCGACCATCGCGTCGGGCGCGCCGGCGGCGAAGCAGGCTTCGAGGTTGTCCGCCGAGACCCGGGCGGCTTCTTCCGCGCGGGGGAACATCGCGGCCTCGTAGGCCGAGAGAGCGCTTTCGACGTCGTCGTGGTCCGCCAGCGCGAGGGCCAGCTCGGTGGCGTCGAGCATGGCGAGGTTCGCGCCCTCGCCGGCGAAGGGCGACATGACGTGCGCGGCGTCGCCGAGCAGGGTCACCCCCGGCACCCGCGCCCAGCAGTGCCCGATCGGCAGGGCGTGGATGGGCCGCGGGATCAGGGCGCCCTCGCTGTCCCCGATGAGGGCCCGCAGATCGGGGGCGAACCCGGCGAAGACCTCGAGCAGCCGGTCCCGCTCGGCCAGCCCGGTGACGGCGCCGGCGTCTTCGGTCCGGACCGCGGCGTACACCCGGATCCGGTCGCCACCGGTGCGCTGGGCGATCAGCCCCTTCCCTTCGGCGAGCGCGAACATCGACCCCGGACCGACCAGCGCGGCCGCCGCCGGGTGCCGGACGTCCACATCGGACAGCCCGGCCTCCACGAAGGACAGCCCGGAGTAGCGCGGCACGGCACCGGAAAGCACCGGCCGGACCTTCGACCAGGCGCCGTCCGCGCCGACCAGCAGGTCCGTTTCCAGGACGTCGCGGGTGGCCAAGGTGACTCGCCCCGGCGACACCGCGGTCACCTTGGCACCCCAGCGGACCACCCCGTCCGGCAGCGACCCGGCCAGGATCCGCTTGAGCTCGCCGCGGTCGATCTCCGGCCGCGTCCCACCGCCCTCACCGGGGCCCTCTTCGAAGCGGACGGCACCGTGGCGGTCGAGGATGCGCAGCGCGTCGCCCTCCTCGCGGGCGACGGCGCGGAATTCGGCCGTCAGCCCGGCTTCGGCCAGCGCGCGCGGGCCGGACTCCTCGCGGAGGTCGAGCGTGCCGCCCTGGTCGCGGGCGGCCGGTGCGGTTTCGAGTTCGCAGACGGTCGACGGGATTCCGCGGGTGTGCAGGATCCGGGCCAGCGTGAGGCCGCCCAGGCCCCCGCCGACGATCGTCACGGAGAGCATCAGAGCGTCCCCTCGGGTTCGGGGCGCGGGGTGGCGAGCGCGCCGTTCAGCAGCGCGTCGAACGCCCACCTCGAGCGGGCGGGGCCGGGCCCGGACACCAGGTCGGGGCCCAGCGCGGCGATGTGCGGGTGCGTCCGCGGCGAGACACCCGCCAGTGACTCGGTCATCTCCTCGTGTTCACGGGCGGCCCCGGGTTTCTCCCGGCGGGTGCCGTGCTCGACGGCCGTCGCCGTGGCGGTCAGCAGCAGGACGTCGACCGCCCACGCGGCCCGCCCCGGCGCCATGCCGCCCTCGTCGAGCAGCGCGAGCACCGCCTCGACGAGCGCCAGGTAGTGCGGACCGCTCAGCCGGGTCACCAGCGCGACCCTGGCCAGGCTGGGGTGCGCGAACAGCACCGAGCGGTAGGAGTCCAGCACCGCCCACAGGCGTTCGCGCCAGTCCCCTTCGCCGTCTTGGCGGACCTCGGCGAGCAGCACGTCGAGCATCGCGGCGTGCAGTTCCTCGGTGTCCTTGACGTAGACGTAGAGCGACGCCGCCCCGGTGTCGAGCTCCTTGGCCAGCCGGCGCATGGTGACGCGCTCGACGCCTTCGGCGCGCATCACCGCGACGGCGGCCGCCACGATCCCCTCACGCGTCAACGCGGGTTTCGCCGGGCGCTCCCGGCGGCTGTAGGTGCTTCCCGGAGTCATGCACCACCGTAACGAACATGTTCGTTACGAGCAAGTTCGGCGCGAACATGTTCGCCCAGCCGGGCGCTCCGGGAATCAACGCATCATTCGGGTGCGTCGAATACGACATTCGGATCCATCATTTTGTTAAGTCGTCCGTTAAGCGGCCGCATCGAAAGATTCGAAAATAATCCCGAAAGAGCGGGCCAGATTATCCAGTGGTCCAGACCACCCGGGGGAAGATCACCCGTACGGCGGCTTTCCGTTGCGCCACAAGGCAGCCGCACCGCGATGACCAGCGAGTTAACGCTTTCGAAACTCGCTTACACGACATTTGGCGCTTGTGGCAGCTCTCCACGACCGGTATATCTGGGTGATCGGAATTCCGAACGCGTCCGGCCGCACCTCCGGCCGGTTCGCCGCTGCCCTCTCCCCGCTCACCGGAGGCACCATGCACCGCCTGGACCCGGCCCGCGAACACGTCCTCGGGCTCTACCGCATCATCATCGGCTTCCTCTTCGCCTGCCACGGCCTCAAGACGCTCTTCGGCCTGTTCGGCGCGAAGTCCGCCGCCGCCGTCGGGTCCTGGCCGGGCTGGTGGGCCGCGGTCATCCAGCTCGTGTGCGGCGTGCTCGTCTGCGTCGGCCTCGGCACCCGGGTCGCCGCTCTGGTCGGCTCCGGCTCGATGGCCTACGCGTACTTCGTCGTCCACCTGCCGACGGGCCTGTTCCCGATCCAGAACGGCGGCGAAGCGGCCGTGCTGTTCTGCTGGTCGCTGCTGCTCATCGCGTTCGTCGGTGCGGGCCGCTTCGCGCTGGGCAACCTTTCCGTCCGGCAGCGGTCTTCCGAGCCGGCGCGGGAGGGCGCCACGGTCTAGGAGGTGCGGGAGATCCCGACGCCGCTGCGCGCGTCGGGACCGTACTTCGCCAGTTCCCGCGCGAGGTCGAGGCGCCCGGTCGACGCGCTCTTCGCCCGGTCCTCTTCGGTCAGCAGCTCGCGGGGGATGATCCAGACGACCTCGAACTCCAGCCCACTGGGATCCTTGGCGTACAAGGACTTCGTGGTTCCGTGGTCGGACGAGCCGACCAGCGCGCCCGCTTCGGTGAGCCGGGCCGCGAGTCGCTCGAGGTCCCCGAGGGTGTCGACCTCCCACGCGAGGTGGTAGAGCCCGACCGAGGTCCGCCCGGCCCCGGAATCCGCGGCGTCCGCGCCGATCTCGAAGAGGCCGAGGTCGTGGTCGTTGGCCGACCCGGGCGCCCGCAGGAACGCCGCGCCCCGGTGCGCGTCGCCGCCGGCGATGTACCCGAAGCCGAGCACGTCCCGGTAGAACGCCACGCTTTCGGCCAGGTCCCGGACGAAGAGCACGGCGTGGTTCAGGCGGAAGATCGACATCGGGGCTCCGTGCTGCGCGCAGTTCGGTTGAAGTTTCAACTTAAGGTTAAGCGCGCCTCCGGGGCCGGTCAAGGCAGCAGGGCCGCCACCCACAGCCGGCCGAGCCAGGCCGCGTACCGCTCGTCGGACCACCCGCGCCGCTCGACGAGCTGGTGCCACAGCGTGCCGTCCGTCGTGGACCACAGCACGTCCCGGCACTCGTCTTCGGCCACCGCCAGCTGCCCGGTCGCCGCGGCCGCGCGGGCGTGCCGGGTCATCGCCTCCAGCCGCTGCCGGTCGATCTCGTCGAGCATCGCCGCGGCCGCGGGCTCACTCGCCGCCGCGCCGCGCACGGCCAGGTGCAGCCGCGCGGTCCGCCGCATCGCCGCGGTGTTGAAGACGGCGAACGCGGCGAACCGGGCCCGCAGGTCGGGCTCGGCGAACAGGACCCGCGCCTCCGGACGCTCCAGCAGGGGCACGTCCTGGTCGTCCCCGCCCACGGCCACGTCCCACGCGCGGTGCAGCAGCGCGGGCTTGTTCTTGAACGCCGAGTAGACCGTCTCGGGGGCGACCCCGGCCTCCGCGGCGACGTCCGCGATGGTCGTCCGGCCGTAACCACGCGTGACGAACAGGCTGTGCGCCGCGCTCAGGATCCGCCGCCGGTTCTCCCGCGCCTGCTCCCGGCGCCGGCTCGAGTCGTACGGGCGCTTGACGGGCTCGGTCATCCGATACATCCTCACTGTATTGAAAACAGCACGACTGTATTGGAGTCATCATGCCATCACCCACCGAAGCGTTCCTCGCCGAGATGCTGCCGCGGCAGACCGCCGCCGAACGGGCCATGCACGGCGGGGACCCGGAGCCGCGCACCGCCCTGTGGTCACAGGCCGACCCGGTGAGCTTGTTCGGGGCCTGGCTGCCGATCCGCACCGGCTGGCCCGACGTCAACGCGGCCTTCAAGCGCGTCGCGGCCCAGTTCTCCGACTCGCGCGAGTACCGGTTCGAGGTCGTCGCGGCCGGCGCGAGCGGCGACCTCGCCTACACCATCGGCCTCGAGCACAACACGGTGTCGGTCAACGGCACGCCCACGACGTACACCCTGCGCGCCACCCACGTGTACCGGCGCGAAGACGGCGAATGGAAGATCGTCCACCGCCACGCCGACCGGCCGCCGGACGAACCCGAGCCCGCGGAATCGCCGACCGGGACCCACTCTCGGTAGGTCCGCCGACCGACCGGGCGACAAACCTTCGACACCGCATCGAGGCCCTGGTCAGGGCCGCGGGCGGTTCGTAGGGTGAGTCCACCGCAGGACACCGTGTCAGCTGTCCCGCGGGCGGTGGTGCCCCCGGATCCGACCTTTCCCCGAAGCCAAGTCCCGGGGCATCACCGCATCACTCCGCTGATCGTGCCGCTCTCCCCACCAGCCCGGCGAGCCGTAGGCGTATCCGACCCGGCTGTCGACGTGCTGGTGCGCGTACGTAGAGGCGCCGCTGCCGAACCCCGTGCCGTCGTTCGAGGTGAACCGCCAGGTGGTTCGCGGCCTGGAAGCGCTTCAGCGCCGCAGCGGTGCCGGGGCCGAAGTCCCCCGTCGACGGCGACGTAAGTCTGCTTCGGACTATCGGCGGCCCAGCCGGCGACGCGGATCTGCAGTTCCCGCACGGCAGCGCCGGTCGAGCCCGACGTGAGTGTGGCCGGCCAGGAGTAGGCGGCGGCCACCCCCGGGAACGCCGCCGTCGCGGCGACACCCCCGGCGGCCAAAGATCCGCCCAGCCCCGCCCCAGTCACGCCCGGACCCGCCGTCGCCGTTCCGGCTCTGCGAGAATTCCTGACCCATTTACATACATACACCATGTATGTAACCTGGCCGCATGACGAACCGCAGTGAAGCCCTGGGTCAGGAACACCGCGTCCGGCTGCCCGCCGGCGAGGTGCGGTACTCCGAGCGGGGCACGGGAGCCCCGGTGGTGTTCGTGCACGGGGTGCTGACGAACGCCGAGCTGTGGCGGAAGGTCGTCCCCGACGTCGCCGCCGCCGGGTTCCGGTGCCTGGCCCCGGATCTGCCGCTCGGCTCGCACGACCTCCCGATGCGCGCGGACGCCGACCTCTCCCCCACCGGCAACGCCGACGTCATCGCCGACTTCCTCGACGCACTGGATCTGCGGGACGTCACGCTCGTGGCGAACGACACCGGTGGCGCGCTCACGCAGATCCTGCTCAGCCGCCGCCCCGAGCGGGTCGGCCGGGTCGTGCTCACGCCGTCCGACTGCTTCGAGTACTTCTTCCCGCCGATCTTCAAGGCGCTGCCGCCGCTCGCCCGGATCCCCTGCTCGATGGCGGCGCTCGGGCAGCTGCTGCGGATCCGCGCGCTGTACCCGCTGCCGATCCTCTTCGGCTGGGTGGTCAAGCGGCCGCTGCCGGACACCGTCGCGCGGGCTTACCTCTCACCGCTGCGGAAGTCGGCCGGGGTGCGGCGCGACCTGCGGAAGCTGCTGCGGTCCGTGCACCCGCGCCACACGCTGGCCGCCGCCGAGGCGCTGCGCACGTTCGACCGGCCCGTGCTGCTCGCGTGGGCACCGGAGGACAAGCTGTTCCCGATCCGGCTGGCCCACCGGCTGGCCGCGCTGCTGCCGGACGCGAAACTCGTCGAGGTGCCGGACTCCTACACCTTCCTGTCCGAGGACCAGCCCGCGGTGCTGGCCCGCCACGTCGTCGAGTTCGCGGGCGCCATGGCAGATTAGGCGGGTGCGACGTACCCAGCAGGACCGTTCCGCCGGCACGAAGGCCGCCCTGGTCGCCGCCGCGCGCGAACTGTTCGCCGCCCGTGGCTACCAGGCCGTGCCGGCCGACGAGATCACCCGCGCCGCCGGGGTGACCCGCGGCGCGCTCTACCACCACTACGCCGACAAGCAGGGCTTGTTCCGCGCCGTCGTCGAGGAACTGGAACGCGAGCTGACCGACGAGGTGCGGGCCGCGTTCGCCACCGGCGCGGACCCGCTGGCCGGCATGCTGCAGGGGCTCGGCGTCTTCCTCGACGCCTGCCTGCGCGAGGAGGTCCGCCGCATTTCCCTCACCGACGCGCCCGCCGTGCTCGGCTGGGACGTCTGGCGCGAGATCGAGGCGGAGTACGGCCTCGGCCTGATCGTCGCCGTGCTGACGCAGGCCAGGGCGGACGGGCTGATCGTGGAAATGCCCGTCCACGCCCTGGCGCAGCTGGTGCTCAGCGCGGTGATGGAGGCCGCGCGGATGATCGCCGCGGCCGACGACCCGGCACGGACGCGCGCCGAAGTCCAGCAGGTCCTCGGCGGGTGGCTCGGGAGCCTCCTGCGGACCTAGCGCTTCCGGTAGGTGCTGAGGATCGCGGGCCCGGCCTGGGCGGTGGCGACCAGGTCGAAGTCCACGGGGGCCGCGACGTCGTCGAAGAGCCGCCGGCCTGCCCCCACGACGCTCGGGAACACCAGGAGGCGGTACTCGCCGACGAGGCCGTGGCGGGCGAGCTCCTGCGCGATCCCGATCGAGCCGATGACGATGACGTCCCGTTCTTCCCGCTCGACCGCTTCGGCGAGATCTCCTCGCAGCAGCACGGAGTTCTGCCACGCGGACACGTCCTGGAGGGTCCGCGACGCGACCAGCTTCGCCGCGGCGTTGAGCCGGTCGGGGAACTCGCCCGAGCGGCCGGGCCAGAGCTTCGCGAACAGCTCCCACGTGGTCCGGCCGAACAGCAGGACGCCGGTGTCGAGCAGGGATCCGAGCCGGAACTTGTCCCCGGCCACCGCCTCCGGCCCGTGCCGGAACGCCCAGCCGCCGCCGGCCGTGCCGCCGGAACCGTCCGGGTCCTCGACGACGCCGTCCAGGGTGGTGAACTCGACGACGATCACGCTCATGATTGCTCCCGGTGCCTGGTCGCCGCGCCCCGGTGGCGCGGCCGCACCGGTACCTACCGGCGGCGGCCGCCGGATTCATCGGCCGCCGCCGGCATCGGGCCCTTTCTACGCCGTGACGAGGGACAGCCCGTAGGTCTGCAGGATCTCGTTGACCGGCTGGAACCACGTCTCCCCGCCGGAGCTGCAGTTGCCCCAGCCCCCGGAGGTGACACCCTGGGCCTGGTCACCGGTGATGAACGAGCCGCCGGAGTCGCCGGGCTCGGCGCAGACGTTGGTCCGGGTCATCTGGTAGACCGCGCCCTGGGCGTAGTTGACCGTCTCGTTCTGGCCCAGCACCGTGCCGCAGTGCCAGTGCGTGGTCGAGCCCGAGCGGCACACCGACGTGCCGACCGGCGCGACCCACGACCCGCGGACGAGCGCGTCGCTCACCGTGCCCCAGCCGAGCACGACCGGCGCGGTCCACCAGCCGTTGCCGATGCGGATGAACGAATAGTCGTTGCCGGGGAAGGAAGATCCGGCGAAGCTGCCCATGGCCGAGCCGTCCCAGCCGACGACCGAGCTGCCCGCGCCGCCGCAGTGCCCGGCACTGACGAACCCGCCCTGCACGGAGAAGCCGATCGAGCAGCGCGTGTTGCCGTTGATGTAGTACGGGTCACCGCCGACGGTGCCGGCCGAGAACGGCTCGGCGGCCGGCGCGGTCGCCACCGTGACCGGGCCGGCCTTCCTCGCCCGGGCGAGGAAGGAGTCGACCTCGGCGCCGTGCGCGCCCGGCCGCAGGGTGACCACGACGCTGCCGGCCCGCGGGTCCACCCGCCAGCCGCTGACGGCGGCCGGGGCGGGGTCCGCCTTCGCCGACGCGTCGATCGCGGCCTTCGCGGCGTCGAGCTTCGCCGCGCTGGTCCGGGCGGTGGTGGGTTCGGCCCCGGCCTGCCGGACGGCGGTGGCCGCGGCCGGATCGGTCACGCCGACGACGAGCTTGCCCAGCGCCGGGTCGAACCACGCGCCGCCGAACGCGGCGCCGGCGGCCCGCTGCGCGGCGGGCAGCACCCGGGAGGCGGACATTTCCTGGGTGAGCCGGGCCGACGCCTGGGCGGCGGTGAGCCCGAGGTCCCGCTGCATGGCGGCGATCAGGCCGGGCGACGCCTGGGCGGCCGCGGGGGTGAGGGAGGCGGAGGCGAGTGACGCGGTGAGGACGGCGGCGCCGCCGAGAGCCAGGGCGATTCTTCGACGCATGGGAACTCCTCCAAGGCCGGGGGAAAGAAACACACCGTCCGCAGAGTGTGCGGTCACGACCCGCACCGGGTCCAGATTTGTCCGGTCTTCTGTCCGGAATTCCACGACGTCCATCCATTGTGGACGTACAAAACATCCTTTGGCACAAGGGTTTTCGCGCGCACGACCGAAGCGCGGACTGGCCGCCAGCCCGCCCGCGCCGTGCCACCAACCCTTCTTCGCGGCGTTGCACAAAGGTCTGAACCAAGTAGAGCACGGCCGCACCGGCGGCGGCCCGAACGGGAGTCTGCCGGGCACCGGACGTGCCCGCTCGTCCCCGTCACGGCGCTCTCCACCCGGGAAGGCGACGCCGGATTCCGGTCACGGCACCGCCCGGCCACCGGGAAAAGTCGGCCGGGCGGTTCCGTGCGCACCCCGCGGCCCGGCGCGGGGGTGCGTCCGAACAGGACGGTCAGTGCGCGAAGGCGTTGAGGAAGCGGTCGCGGAAGGAGTCCATCTTCCAGATCGGCGCCTGCGCGCCCGGGTGGAGGCCGTCCTGCCAGCCCCAGCCGGCGATCCGGTCGAGGACCTTCGGGTCCTTGGCCACGATGGTGATCGGCACGTCGTGCACCGCGCCCTGCGGGGTGACCACCGGCGGCTGGTGGTCACCGAGGAACACCAGGACCGTGTTTTCGTCGCCGTACTGCTTGACGAACGAGATCACCGTCTTCAGGGAGTAGTCGGTCGCGTCGCGGTAGGCCTCGCGGATCTTCTCCGGGTCCTTCCAGACCGACTCCGGCGCTTCGCCCGCCGCGGGCTGGGGGTTGAAGACCGAGCCGTCGCCGACCTGGTTCCAGTCGACCAGCCAGGGCCGCGGCGACCAGGGCGCGTGGCTGGAGACGAGGTCGACCTCCGCCATCACCGGCTGCTTCGCCGCGTTCGCGAGCTCCTTGCGCTGCAGCATCGAGAGCGAGAACTGGTCGGGCATGGTGGCGTAGGCGTAGCCCGGCCCGTGGTACCCGATGGAACGGGCGTCGTAGTAGGCGTCCGGGTGGTAGAACTTCTGCCCCTCCGGCCAGTCCTTGGTGTGCGCGGGCACGTCCCAGACCGTCCGCCAGCCCGCCCGCTGGAACGCCCCGCCGAGGGTCAGCCGGTCGCTGGCGAGCAGGTCGTTGTACCGCTGCTGGTTGTCGATCCACATCCCCGACTGCACGGTCGAGTGCGCCAGCCAGCTGCCGCCGCCGAACGTCGAGGACGACAGGAACGCGCTCTTCGCGCCGATGCCCGCCGCGCGCAGTTCGGCGGTGCCCGCGTCGAGCGTCGGGCCGATCTTCGCCCCGATGACCGGGTCGTCGAGCGCGATCCGCCCGTAGCTCTCCACGAAGGTCAGCACGACGTTCTTGCCGCGCAGCCCGTTCAGCAGCTGCGCGCCCGGGGTGGCCCGGAACGCGTCGTCGGCGGCCACCTCCCCGAACGGCCGCTGGTCCCGCAGGTCGGCGCCGACCTGGCGCAGGTCGCCGTAGGCCAGCGCGGCGGCGCTCTGCGCGGCGACCGGCTGCCCCGGCGCGAGCTCGACGCCGAACACCGAGGAGACGATCCAGACCACGGCGAGGACGGCCACCACCCGCGTCGCGCCGGTCCGCCGTCCCGCGGCGACGCGGCTCAGCCGCAGCATCGCGAGGACCATGAGCACCATGACCGCCACCGCGAGCAGACCGGCACCGATCAGCGCGGCGATCGTGGCCGCGTTCCCGATCTGCCCGGCCAGGAACTCGACGCCGGCGTGGAAGAAGCTCCAGTCGTAGATCGGGTCGAACGGCTTCTCGAGGGTGGCGTAGAAGCCGGTGTCGAGCGCCTTCATCAGGGTGAGCAGCCCGAGCCCCAGCCCGGCGAGCACGGCGGCGACGCGGCGCGGCCGCGGCGGCAGGACCAGCAGGAACGCACCGATGACGAGCCCCTCGACGGGCACGCGCACGAGCGCCGCGGCGGAGAACGAGCTGAGGTCGTCCGGGGCGAGGAGCCCGAACAGCACGAGCAGGGCGGCCAGCGCGGTGAGAACCCGGCTCGCGACGACGTGGCGCCGCCGTCCGGGCCGGGGCAGCCCGAAGTCGGGCAGGGCCGCCCCCGGGACCGGGGTGCGGTGGCGGGCGCGCCGCCCCAGCGGCAGACCGATGTTTCCAACCATGGCGAGCCTCACGTCGTGGTGCACGGTGGTGACCGCCGGCCCGTGCGGCGGGGCGGCGATCGTCACCGGATATACGAGCCGGGGTGGCGCACGGTTCACGCGCCGCCCCGGATCTCGACGTACCGGCCTGGGTTGCTCGCCACCAGCAGGCTCACGCCCGTACCGACCGGCCCCGCCCGCGAGAGGAATCACCGGTACCCGGACCCACCCGCGGCAAACCCCGGCACACCGCCTTTCACCCGCGCCGACCCCGGAAATCCCCGGTACAGGGGACGGAGCGTTGCGGGCCCGCGTCCCCGGTGTTCTCCTCGGGGAGTCCGAAGATCGGATCACCGATGGAGGCCCACGATGAATCTGTTCGACAAGGCGAAGGAAGCGCTCGGGAAGCACCCCGACCAGGCCGACCAGGGCGTCGACAAGGCCGCCGAGGCGGCCAAGCAGCGCTTCGGCGACCACGCCGACAAGATCGACCAGGGCTCGGACAAGGTGAAGGACTACCTGCACAAGCAGGGCGGCGGGCAGCAGGAGGCGCCCCCGCAGTGAGCCCGGCCCGGTGCGCGCCCAGTCGTCCGGGGGAAGCACGCTTCGCTTCCCCCGCGGCTGGGTACCACCGGCTCCGTGGTCGCCACCTATCTCGTCCCCGTCCGGACTGCCCTGCTCCTCTTCCCGCTCCTCGTGCTGGCCGTCATGCTCCCGGCCGCCTTCGTCAGCTACCGCCGCCGCGGCCGCGCCGGCGGCTGGCCGACGTTCGTCTTCTACACCTTCCTGTTCTACCTGCTGGCGATCGCGACGCAGACGGTCCTGCCGCTGCCGGCCGACCCGGCGTACTGCGCGGGTCACACCTACGCGAGTTCCCCGCAGTTGCGGCCGTTCTACTTCGTCGAGGTGGTCTCCCAGCGGGCCCGCGGCCACTGGAGCCCCGGGGCGCTGCTGCACAACCCGGCGGTCTGGACCACCGCGCTCAACGTCGTGATGCTGGCGCCCCTCGGGTTCTACGTCCGGTACGCCCAGCGGATGCGGCTGGTGCCCGCCGCCCTGATCGGCTTCGGCGTGTCGCTGTTCTTCGAACTGACGCAGCTGACCGGCCTGTGGTTCCTCTTCCCGTGCCCGTACCGGCTCTTCAGCGTCGACGACCTGATCCTCAACACCGCGGGTGTGGTCGTCGGCTGGCTGCTGGCCGGCCCGCTCGGGCGCCTGCTGCCCTCGGCCGAACCCGAGCACGACCGGCGCTACGCCGCCAGGGTCACCTTCACCCGGCGGCTGTTCGCGCTGGCCACCGACCTGCTCGGGTTCGCCGCGCTGCTCGGGTTCCTCTTCGGCCTGCTGACGCTGTTCGGCGAGGACCTGCGCCACCGTGACACGCCGGTCGTCATCCTCGCCCTCGTGTGGTTCGTGGTGCTCCCCGCCGTGACCGGGTCGACGCCCGGGAAGCGGGCGATGCTCCTGCGGGTGACGCGCCGCGGCGCCCGCCGGGCCGGGCCGATCGCGCTGCTGGTCCGCAACGGCGTCCTGCTCTCGCCGCTGTGGCTGACCTGGCTGCTGCTGGACCTGGACCGCTGGGACCTGGGCCACCACCCGGAGCAGCTGCTGCTGCCGGTCGCGCTGGCCGCGTCGGTGTTCGTCGTGGGGGTCTGGACGCCGCTGGCGGTGCTGCTCGACAACGAGCACCGGGCGCCCTACGAGCGGCTGACCCGCACCGTGAACGTCGCGGTCGTGCCGCCGGCCGCCGCGGAACCGGTGCCGGCGCCCGCCCCGCCGCAAGAAGTCCTTAAAGGACAGTGACGGGACACGGTGCTGCCCGGGGCCGGCAGCGCTGGTAGATTGCCCCCGGAAGGGGTTGAGCCGCCACCCCGGGTCCGGTTCCCCATCCTGGAGTAGTCGATGAGCACCGACGCAGCGCGGCTCCGGCAGCGTTCCTCGGGTGACGGCTGGTCACTCGAAGCCCACGACGCTTCGGGCGTGCGCGTCGACACCCTGCGCGGTGAGTTCGACTTCGCGGTCTCGGCGAAGCCGGCGGATCTGCTCCCGGCCGGACCCGGCCCCGCACGGATCGTCGTGGACATGGCCGAGGTCGGGTACTGCGACTCCAGCTGCCTGCAGGTCCTGCTGCGGCCGGCCCGCGGGCTGCGCGCGGCGGGCGGCCGGTTCGCCGTCGTGTCGGCCGCGCCGGCCGTGACCCGGCCCATCGCCCTGCTCGGCCTCGGCGACATCATGCCCGTGTATCCCGCTCTCGAAGCGGCCGAAGCTTCCTGGGGCGCGACATGACGACCTCGGACACCCGTGTCGGCGAGCCCGGTTTCGGGCATGAAGAAGGGGAGAGCCTCCCCGTGGAGGCCGGCGCGGCGAAGGAGGCGGACGTGAAACTCCGATTTGTCCGGCACGAACTCGGCATCTCCCCCGAGCTTTCCGAACTCGCGCGGGTCCGCCACTGGGTCCGGACGGTCCTGCGCGGCTTCCCGGCGCAGTTCGTCGGCACGGCGGTCATGGTGGTGGACGAACTGACGTCGAACGCGCTGCGCCACGGCCGTGCGCCCTACTACGTCCGCCTGCTGCCCGGCGCCGCCAAGCTGCGGATCGAGGTCGACGACGGCGGGAGCGAGGCCGCTCGCCGCCGGGCGCCGTCCGACCACGGCGGGCGGGGGCTCCTGCTGGTCGAACGCTGCGCCGCGGCCTGGGGCCAGCTGCGCCGGCCCAGCGGCAAGACCTTGTGGGCGGAACTGGCCACCGACCCGGATCCGGCGGGTGCGCGTGGCTGATCCGGCGCCCACCGCGCCCGCCGTCGCGATCGACGGCACCGGGGGCTGGGCGGCCGCACCGGCCGCAGCCGTGGTGATCGACCGTTCCGGCACGATCCGGGCGCTCAACGAGGCCGCCAACCGGCTGTTTCCCGACGCCGGCGCCGGCGTCCCCGCGGCGGGCGCGGTGGCGGACTGGCTGGCCACCGCCCACGACCGCGGCTCGGACGAGGTCGTCCGCGGCGAGGTCGGCGAGCGGGCCTTCGCCGCGCACCCGGTACCCCACGGCGAGGCCGTGACCTGGTGGCTCGTCGAGGAGACCGACGTCCGCTCGGCGCGCGAGGCACTGGCCCGCGAGCGGGAACGCACCACGTTCCTCAGCGACGCCTGGGTGCTGCCGGAGGGCTTCGGCCCGGTCGGCTCCATCGTCGTGACGCCGCTGCCCGGCCACGGCGTCCCCGCCGGTGCCCTGGTCCTGCTGCGCCGCGGCGACCGGGCGTCGTTCACCGACCAGGAAGAACTGTTCGCCCGGCTGTTCGCGGCGCGAGCGGGGGCGGCCATGTCGGCGGCTCGGGTGTTCGCGCTGCAGGCGTCGATCACGACACGCTGATGCGCGAAGTGCTCCCGCCGACCCTCGAACAGCTCGGCGACGTCGAGTTCGCCGGCCGCTACCGCCCGGCCCGCGACGGCGAGCGGATCGGCGGCGACTTCTACGACGTCCATTCGGCGATCACCGCCGAGGGCGAGGAGTCCCTCGCCGTGCTCGGCGACGTCTGCGGCAAGGGCCTCGACGCGGCGGTGCTGACCGGCAAGATCCGCACCACCCTGCGGGCGCTGCTGCCGATGGCCGGCGACCACCACCGGCTGCTCGACCTGCTGAACCGCACGCTCGGCGACAACGCCGACGCCCGGTACGTCACCCTCGTGCTGGCCTCCGCACGGCGCGAAGGCGCCACCGTCCGGCTGCGGGTGACCTGCGCGGGGCACCCGCCGCCGCTGATCGTGCGGGCCGGCGGCCGGGTCGAGGAGGCCGACACCCAGGGCAGCCTGATCGGGGTGCTGCCCGAGATCGAGTCGGTGAGCGCGGACGTCACGCTGGCGCCCGGGGAGACCTGCCTGCTCTACACCGACGGGATCATCGAGGCGAAGGGCGGCCCGCTCGGCGACGCCATGTTCGGCGAAGACCGGCTGAAGCAGGCCGTGGCCGAGTGCGCGAACATGCCGGCCGACGCCGTCGTCGAGCGCGTGCAGATGCTCGCCTCGCAGTGGATCGGGCGCGGCACCCACGACGACATGGCCGTGCTGGCGATCACCGCGCCGCGCGGGCAGCACCTGGCCGCGGTCGGCGGCCATGGCCGCGGGAGGTACACCGCATGAGCACCGCCCCCGCACCACCGCGGTGGCCGAACACGCCGAACGGCTCTGGGACGCCGTCACGGCCGGCGACGAATACGCGGCGGGCGACGTCGTGGTCCGGGCCCTCGGCGACGGGACCGACCCGGAGACCGTGCTGCTCGACGTGATCGCCGCGGTGCAGCGGCGGGTCGGCCGGGAGTGGGCGGCGAACCGCCTCACCGTCGCCCGGGAGCACGCGGCGACCGCGATCAACGACCGCGTCCTCGCCACCTTCGGCTACGTGCTCGGCCGTCCCGAGCCGCACCTCGGCCGGATCACCGTCGCCTGCGTCGACGGGGAGTGGCACGCGATGCCGGCCCGGCTGCTGTCCGAGGTGCTGCGGCTGCGCGGGTTCGGAGTCGACTACCTCGGCGCGCAGGTGCCCGCCCCGCACCTGGTCGCCCACCTGCACCGGACCGGCCCGGACGCGGTGGCGCTGTCCGGTTCGCTCGCGACCCGGCTGTCGACGGCGCACGCGACGATCACGGCGTGCCAGGCGGCCGCGACCCCGGTCATCGCGAGCGGCGCCGCCTTCGGGCCCGACGGCCGGTACGCCCGGCTGCTGGGTGCCGAAGCGTGGGCCCCGGACGCGCGGGCGGCCGCCGACCGGCTGGCCGAGCCGCTCCCCCGGCCGCACAGTGCCCATCAACCGCACAGTGCCCATCAACCGCACAGTGCCCATCAACCGCACAGTGCCCACCTGCCGCTCGACGACCTGCCGCACCTGGCCGACCAGGAGTACACCCTGGTCACCCGCAGCTCGGGCCGGCTCGTGAAGACCGTGCTGGCCGGCTTGGAGGAGCGGCTCCCGGCCATGCGGGCCTACACCGACCTGCAGCGCCAGTACACGGCCGAGGATCTCGCGCACATCGTCGAGTACCTGGCCACCGCCCTCTACGTCGGCGACGGCGAGCTGTTCACCGGGTTCCTGAGCTGGACGGCCGGGATCCTCACCGCGCGCGGTGTCCCGGCGGCCTCGCTCGTGCCGGCGCTCGAAGCGGAGCTGCGCGACTTCCCGCGGGCCACCGGCTTGCTCCGCACCGCACGAACGCACCTGGCGGGGCCGGCCGCCGGATCGGAGCGGCCGGCATGACCCCCACCGGGCTGACCTGCACGTGGACCCCCTCGGACGAGGGCACGGCCCACGTGTCCGTCGCGGGCGACCTCGAGTTCGCGACGACGGGCAAGCTCCTGCGGCTGGTCACCGACCGGTTGGCCGGCCACCCCGGCGTCCGCGAGGTGCGCTTGGACTGCGGCGAAATCGGCTTCTGCGACTCGTCCGCGCTGTCGGAGCTGATGAAGGTCCTCCGCATCGTCACCGACGCGGGGGCCCGGCTGCACCTGGACAACCGGCAGCCCGCCCTGGAGCGGCTGCTCACCCGCACCGGCACGGCCGCATACGTCACCGGCGAAGCCGCGGACTCCCGCGCCCGGCGCGACTCCTAGGCCCGGAGCCGGTCCAGTTCCCACGGGTCGTGCGCGCTGAACACCGTCACCTCGTCCCCGTGCCGCCGGACGAGTTCGCGCAGCCGGGCCTGCGTGCCCAACCGCAGGTCGTGGTGGATTTCCGAGCGGGTCTGGACGACGTCGAGGACCGGGTGCGGCTCCGGGTCGGCGGCGAGTTCGCGGTGGTAGTAGTACGCGTCGCCGCAGTGCAGCAGCCAGCGGGTGCCGTCGTGCACCGCGACCCCGGCGTGGCCCGCGGTGTGCCCGCCGAGCGGGACGAGCCGGATGTCCGCCGCCGGCCCGGTCAGCGGCGCGGACGCGAAGCCGAACCAGTCGTCGCCGGACGGCTCGGCGTAGGTCTCCCACCGCGGGCCGTGCGCCCAGTGCGCCGGCCGGTACCGGAAGCTCGGCGCTTCGGCGAGGGCCGCGTCGAGTTCCGCGGCGAAGACGTGGACCCGGGCGTCCGGGAAGTCGGGCAGGCCGCCGCAGTGGTCGACGTCGAGGTGGGTGACGACGACGTGCCGCACGTCCTCCGGCGCGAAACCCAGCCGGGCGACCTGCCGGACGGCCGTCTCGTCTTCGGCGAGCAGCGGCTGGGCCATGGCGACCCAGTCGGCGCCCAGGGTGGCGCCCGGGTCGCGGACGTCGTCGAGGCCGAGGCCGGTTTCGACGAGCACGAGCCCGTCGTGCTCGGTCTCGGCGAGCAGGCAGTGGTTGACCGCGTGCGCGGCCGGCAGTCCGGGGGCTTCGATCTGCCGCACGGACCCGCAGTTGAGGTGGTGGATCTTCATGCCGTCATCGTCGGACTTGAACTACGCTTCAAGTCAAGGAGGCCACGATGACCCTGCTCGACATCGCCGAAGTCGCCGAAAAGTCCGGACTGGCCCCGTCGGCCCTGCGGTTCTACGAAAAGCGCGGGCTGGTCGAACCGGCCGGCCGCAACGGCCTGCGGCGCACGTACCACCCCGACGTCCTGCGGCGCCTCGATCTGGTGGCCTGCGCGCGCGGCGCGGGGTTCACGATCGCCGAGATCGCCCGGTTCCTCGTGGCCACACCGAGCGACGACGCCCTGCGCGAGCGGATGGCGCAGAAGGCGGCGGAGCTGGAGGAGACGATCGACCGGCTGTCGCGCATGCGCGACAGCCTCCGCCACGCGGCGACCTGCGACCACGCGCCGCTGGTCGAATGCCCGCACTTCAAGGCGGCGATCGCCTAGCCCCGCCGGCACTTGCCCGAAGGGGCGGCGATCTCTGCGCCCGCCCCTTCCCGGCCGCGTGTTCCCCCTGATGGTCCCGGCTGGGATACCGGAGGTGACGGCCGAAGGGGCGGGGCGATGGACCACAGCGAACGAGCACAGGAGCAGCAGGCTGCCCGGCACCACGCGACCCCACCGGCCCGGACGGCCGATCTCCGCGGTCCGGAGCAGCTGCTCCTCGCACTACAGGCGCACGCCGGTAACCGGGCGGTCCAGCGTATCGTCGCCGGAAGCGGGCCACCACGCACTCCCGTCGTGCAACGGGTGACCGGGCTGGCCGCCGACGTCGGTGGATTCGTCGGTGATCTGTCCGGAGTTTTCGAGCAGTGGACAGCTCCGGGTGCCACCCTCGAGACCCGCAAAAAAGCCCTCGCTGCCGTCATCAACAATAAACTCGATCAGCTGAAGGTGCCGAAAATCAGCCTGCTTCCCGGGCTGACCGGGACCGGCGGCAGTGTCCACGGCAATTTCAAGCCGAACGTGTGGATCATGGACATATCGACCGATTTGCTCAACCAGCTCGCCCTGGATGTGACACAACGCGCCGAGCTCGCGGACACGGTGATTCACGAAAGCAGGCATGCCGAGCAATTCTTTCGGGTAGCGCGGCTACTCTGCGTCAGAGAGCGCGAGTCCGACGCAGGCAAGAAAAAGAGCGCGAGACGGGACAGCAAAACGATCGCCGCCGCGGTGGCGGCGCGACTGGACATGAACGTGAGCGTGGTGACAGACGCCCAGCAGCAGGGCGGCGAACTCAGCCACGAGGAAGCGACGGAGGCAGCCAGTTGGTCACAGTCCATTCCCCTGAACGCCGCGGTTCATGCCGAACTGAAAAAGAAAAAACAAGCGTGGCAACTCTGGCGACAGGACTTCGTGAAATATCAGCAAGACTGGAAGTCCGCCCCGAAGCGGGGGGATATGCCGGACACGCCGGTGGAAGTTGACCTATTCCGGGATCGATTGAAAGCGTTGAAGGCGCGCTGCGAGTTGACCTTCGCGCAGTACCGACAAGCTTATCGCTTGTACCAGGCCGGACTGACGTTCGAGGCTGACGCGTGGCAAACCGGTCAGGCCGCGCACACCGCCGTGGCCGGAACGAATCCCCCGGACCTGGACACGAAACTGGCCGGCCTCCGGGCCTCCTCGGACGCCATCTTCCTATACTGCGAAACGCAGCTCTACACCGCGCCACCTCTGCCCTACCGCGACCCGCTGCCCGTCCAGCCACTGCAAATGGTCCAGCGTCACGCGATACCCCCCGAGCTCGAGCAGCTGCCGGAGGGCATCGAGCCGATCACCTGACCTACCTCTCCCGGCGCGCCGGCTTCGACGGCCACCAGATGCGCCGCCCGACGTCGACGGTCAGCGCGGGCACCAGCAGCGACCGCACCAGCAGGGTGTCCAACAGGACCCCGAACGCGACGATGAACGCGATCTGGGCCAGGAACAGGATCGGGATCACCGCGAGCGCCGAAAACGTCGCCGCCAGCACCACGCCGGCCGAGGTGATCACCCCGCCCGTCAGCGACAACCCGCGCAACGTCCCGGCGCGGGTGCCCCTCGCCAGGGCCTCCTCCCGCACGCGGGTCATCAGGAAGATGTTGTAGTCGATCCCCAGCGCCACCAGGAACACGAACCCGAACAGCGGCACCACCGGGTCCGCGCCCGGGAAGCCGAGGACGTGGTTGAACACCAGCGCCGACACGCCCATCGTCGCCGCGAAGGACAGCACCACCGTCGCGATCAGCAGCAGCGGGGCCAGCAACGACCGCAACAGCAGCGCCAGGACCAGGAAGATCACCAGCAGCACGATCGGGATGATCAGCGCGCGGTCACGCTTCGACGTCTGCTGCGTGTCCAGCTGGATCGCGGTCGGGCCGCCCACCTCGGCGTTCGCCTCCGGTACCGCGTGCACCGCGTCGCGCAGGCGTCCGACCGTCGCGACCGCCGCCTCCGAGTCCGCCGGGTCCGTCAGCACCGAGAGGATCTCGACGCGGCCGCCGACCTCCTTGGGACGGCCGTCGGGGCCCGGCACCGGGAACGACTGGGCCACTCCGTCCGTTGTGGACGCCTTCAGGACCGCGGGCAGCGCGCCCGCGTCGGCGATCGTGATCGCGGGTGCGCCGAGCCCGCCCGGGAAGTGGCGGCCGAGGATCTCCTGGCCCGTCCCCGATTCGACCTCGGTCAGGAACACATCCGACTGGGCGGTGCCGGACGCCTTGAGCTGCGGCAGGAACGCGACGCCGATCCCCAGCACCAGGGCCGTGACCACCCAGACCGTGCGCGGCCGGCGGCCGACCAGGCGCGCCACCCGGCCCCAGATCCCGGACGTCTCCGGGTGCGGCGAGCCCAGTGCCGGCTTGAACGGCCAGAACGCGCCGCGGCCGCACAGCGCCAGCACCGCCGGCAGGAACGTGGTGGACGCCAGCAGCGCGGCGCCGATGCCGATCGCCGCGACCGGGCCGAGGCCCTTGTTGGAGTTGAGGTCGCTGAACAGCAGGCACAGCACGCCGAGCACGACGGTGCCCGCCGAAGCCGCGATCGGTTCGAGCGTCGCGCGCCAGGCGAGCTTCAAGGCGTCGAACCGGCTCGGCGTGTCGCGCAGCTGCTCGCGGAACCGCGCGACCAGCAGGAGCGCGTAGTCGGTCGCCGCGCCGAACACGAGAATCGAGAGAATGCCCTGGCTCTGGCCGTTGAGCGCGAGGACGTCGTGCTTCGCCAGCAGGTAGACGACGAGGCTGGCGAGGCCGAGGGCGAACACGGCCGACAGCAGCACCAGGAACGGCAGCAGCGGGCTGCGGTAGACCGCGACGAGGATCAGCGCGACCACGCCGCCGGCGACGAGCAGCAGGATGCCGTCGATGCCGCCGAAGGCCTTGACCAGGTCGGCGATCTGCCCGGCCGGCCCGGTGACGAGCACGGTGAGGCCGTCCGGCGCGCCGCCGAGGCGCGCCCGGACCTCCTTGACGACGTCGGCGGGGTTGCCGTCGGCGAAGATCGGCACGGCGAGCTGCGCGGCCTGGTCGTCCCGCGGTGCCCGCTCCGGCTTGCCCAGCGGGCCGGCCACTCCGGGGACCCGGCCCAGTTCCTGCGCCTTGGCCTCGAGGAACTGCCGGTCCGCGCCGGTCAGGCCGCTCGCCCGCTCGGCGACGACGGTCGCCGGCAGCACCTGGCGCGGGCTGAACGCCTTCTGCTCGTCGGCGACCTCGGTGGCTTCGGCCGAGCGCGGCAGGAAGGCGGCGTTGTCGTTCTTCGCGACCTCGCTGAGCTTGCCGGCGAACGGGCCGCCGAACCCGCCCAGGCCGAGCCAGGCGACCACCAGGAGGGCCGGCATCAGCCAGCGGAGGCGGCGCGGGTTCTCGTTCATGGTCGCTAAAGTCCTTTCGAGCGCGAACACGCCCAATTGTTCAGCAAGCTGAACATTCTGCACGACGACCCCGACGATCCCTGAGTGATGGCGAGCACAGTGACGGTGAGCCCGACCCCCGAACCCGACCTGGGCACCTGGCCGACCGGCCGGCTGCTGGCCGTGGCCGCGCGGCTGGTGGAGCAACGCTGGGTGGCCGTGCTCGACGGCATGGGCCTCACCCACGCGGGCCTCATCGCGCTGCACACCCTGCGCGACGGGCCGCTCCCCCAGCGGACGCTGGCCCAGCGCTGCCAGGTGACCGACCAGACGATGAGCCGCACGCTCGACCGCCTGGCCAGAGCGGGGTTCGTCAGCCGGGCCGCGGATCCGGCCGACGGCCGCCGCCAGCTGACGCGGCTGACCGCGCAGGGCCGGGCCGTGCACGAGCAAGCCGTGCGGGCCGAACCCGCACTGCTCGGCGGCCTCGGCGACGACGAGGCGTTCCGCGCCGGCCTGCTGGACCTGATCACCCGGCTGTCCGCGGGCGATTGAGAGCGCGCGGGGCTGGGTAGCTCTTCCTACATGTGGATCGCGGTGAGCACCCCAGTGGCCGTCCTGATCGCTACCGTCCTGATGGAGCGGTTCGAACGCCGGTGCCGCCTGGCACCCGGCGCCGAAACCGAGCGCGGCGCGGCCCGCGGCTGACCTCGGCCACCCCTCCGACGTGATCCACGTCTCACTCTTCTCCTGAGAGAACCTCGAGCACTCCTCCGGTCGACTGACTGGGCAGATCCGGCTCGAGGAGAACCGGGTTCAAGGGAGGAGACACACATGCGTGACATCACGAAATCCACCCGCGCGGTCACCGGCCTGGCCCTCGCGGCCGGGCTGGTCGCGGCGGTCAGCATCGGGATCGCCGGCGGTGCGTCGGCGGACCCGGCATCCACCGAGGGGACCATGACGAACGCGAACCAGCCGCCGAAAGGCGCGCGAGCCACGGTGCAGGTGAGCCCGAACCCCACCACGCACCGGGGGCAGGAAGTGACGATCACCGGCCACTGCGGCGGCGGTACCGGGTTGAAGTCCGTGCTCGGCGGGTTTCCCGGCCGGCCGGCCCTGGAGAACATCCGGATCCTCGAGTCCGGGCCGGACCGGTTCGTGGCCAAGGCGAACGTGGCCGGGAACATCGGCAACGGGGTCGGGCCCGTGTTCGTCGACTGCGGCGGCGAGGCGGGCGTGACCCTCCTGGTCACCCACGTCTGAGGGGTACGGCAAACCCGCTCACCGGCCCGAAGCCTCGGCCGGTGAGCGGGCGCCCCGACAATGACCGCCGTAATTCAGCAGGTCTTCCACGCGAAGTGATAAATCGTGTCCACGCTCGCGTGTTCGGAATCCATTTCGATGTAACTGCCACCGGCCGAGGAACCGGCGTCGGCGCGCAGTTCCGCATTGATGTTCAGGTTGCGGCTCTCCCCGCACGGGGCGAACACCAGCTCGGCCACGTCGGTGGTGTCGGTGGCCCGCCACACACCGTGGAACGGGCCGGGGATGGTGTGCCGCACCCGGGCGGTCGGCGCCGTCCCGGTGAAGTAGTAGTTGGCTTGCTCGAGCGCGCTCGCACCGCTCTCGATGTGCGCGAAGCCGCGGTACTCCGCCTCGGCGATCGCATACGTGAACCCTTGCGGCACGTGGACGAGCACGTTGATCTGGCAGTTCTTCCGGCC
This sequence comes from Amycolatopsis sp. NPDC058278, assembly GCF_042881395.1. Lineage (NCBI taxonomy): Bacteria > Bacillati > Actinomycetota > Actinomycetes > Pseudonocardiales > Pseudonocardiaceae > Amycolatopsis > Amycolatopsis sp. NPDC058278. Next base: position 40,087 of record NZ_JBHVXZ010000055.1, read on the forward strand.
TTCGAGCGCCGACACGCCGCCGCCGGCCTTCGCGGTGAAGTTCGTGTAGCGCACCGTGAACGAGGTGTTGTCGGACGCGACGTCGGCCGACGCGGTGGCCGTGCCCGCCGGGCAGCCGGAGCCGTTGATCGTCTTGATGTCGAGCGTGATCTTTTCGCTCGGGGCCGACGCCACCGTAGAATCGACGGGGGCGGCGAGGGTGGACAGAATCAATGCGCCTACGACCGACATACCGAGCATGACGCTCCTCCAAATGGGCCACGGTGCCTGGTGGTGATGATGATCGCGCGCGGAGAGGATCGTAGCGCGATCGCAACCTTTTCGACGGCCACTGAATGGAGTAACACGACAAGCGTCCAGCGCGGGAAATCCATTTCCCGCTAATTCACCTTTCCCAGGGCTCGATATTCGGGGAATCGAAGGTCAAGACGCCTGGTTCAGACCACTGACGCGGAGCGAGCGTGGCGGGGTGCACCCGCCGAGCAGCGCTTCGGCGTCCAGCGTCGCCGCCCCGCTCCCCCGCTCCGCGAACCGCCGCGCCACCAGCGCGCCCGGGTTCTCGACCGGGTCCGCGCGGCCGGACAGGAACGCCCACTCGTGCTCGTCGGAGCCGAAGTACAGCACCGCGCCGAAGACCTCCCGGAACCGCCGCCACGACGCCCGCAGCGTCTCGTTGCGCCACAGCGTCGGGCAGCCCGCCTGGCAGGTCACCACCCCACCCGGCGCCAGCAGGCGCGCACAGCGGGCGAGGAAGTCCGTGCCGTACAAGCGATTGTGCTGCGCGGCCGGATCGGTGTTCTCGTCGGGCAGGTCGATCACGATCACGTCGTAGCGCTCGCCCCGGCTCTCGGCTTCGGCGAGGAAGGCCCAGCCGTCCACGTAGGACACCCGGACCGGCCCCTCGCCGCGTTCGGCCCGCGCCAGCTCCGCCGGGGTGTAGCCGTAGGGCAGGTGCTCGGCGCAGGCGCGGACGGCGTGGGCGTCGATGTCCACGTGGTCGACCAGCGAGGCGCCGGCGGCGACCGCCAACTGGCTGGCGACCCCCTCGCTCGAGCCGACGACGAGCACCCGCCGCACCCGCTCGGCCAGCAGGAGGGCGGGCACCACCAGCGCTTCGTGGTACACCAGCTGGCTGGCTTCGGTGCTTTGGCGCTCGCCGTCGCAGAACAGCGAAACCCCTTGCGCCGTCGTCCCGATCAGCACCTCCTGGTACGGCGTGCGCTCGTGGAACCGCACGTCACCGACCTCCCAGACGCGGGTGAGGCCGTCGCCGACCGGTTCGTGGATCAAGGGCATCAGCGTTCTCCCCGGTGGAGGACCGACAGGTGGACCGGCGCGGCGTGCAGCGACTTGGCCAGCAGCCGCAGGGCGTGCTCGGGATCGGCGCGTTCCCCGCAGGTGAACACGTCGGCGAAGAGCGACCCGTGCTCGGGGTAGGTGTGGACGGACGCGTGCGACTCGGCCAGCAGCGCGATCACCGTGGCGCCCTGCGGCGCGAACCGCTGCGCCACGACGTCGAGGACCGTCGCGCCCGCTTCCGTCACCGCGGCCCGCAGCAGCTCCCCGAGGCGCACCGGGTCGTCGAGCAGGCCCGGGTCGATCCCGTGCAGCTCGGCGAGCACGTGGCGCCCGGTGAACCGGCCGACGTCAGGCATCTCCCCACCGCCCGACGCAGTACGTGCGCAGCGGTTCGATCCCGTTGAACCCCACCGACGCGTAGCTCGCGGTGTAGGCCCCGGTCCCCGGCACGTCGAGCCGGTCGCCGGTCCGCAGCGACCGGGGCAGTTCGTACCGCGTCCGCTGGTAGAGCACGTCGTCGCCGTCGCAGGTCGGACCGGCCAGCACCACCGGGCCGCTGGGGCCGTCGTGCCCGCCCACCGGCTCGAACCGGTAGGCGATCGCTTCGTTTTCGGCCTCGGCCAGGCCGTTGTAGCGGCCGATGTCGAGGTACACCCAGCGCCGTTCGTCCCGGTCGGCGACCAGCACGACCTCGGTCCGCAGCAGGCCGGCGTCCGCGACGAGGACGCGGCCGGGCTCGAGCAGCAGCTCCGGGCGCCCGGACGGGAAGGCCGCGTCGAGGGCCGCCGCGATCCTCGACGCGTACGCGGCCAAGGGCGGGACGGGGGTGCGGTGGGCAGTTGGGAAGCCGCCCCCGAGGTTGAGCCGCGTCATCTCGACGCCGTGCGCCGCGGCCTCGGCGAACAGCTTCGCCGCCGTGGCGACGCCGATCTCCCAGGCGGTGACGTCCGGCTGCTGCGAGCCGACGTGGAAGGCGATCCCGGGCCGCAGCCCGAGCGCGGCCGCACGCAGCACCAGGTCGAGGGCTTCGGCCGGGGCGCAGCCGAACTTCCGGCCGAACGGCGTCGCCGAGTCCGGCGCGTCGAGCACGACGCGGATCGACACCGCCGCGCCCGGCGCGTACCGGCCCAGGTGGTCGACGTCGGCGGGAGCGTCCGAAGTGAACTCCCGGACGCCGCGTTCGAACGCGAAGGCGATGTCCCGCGGTTTCTTGATCGGGTTGCCGTAGGCGATCTCCGCCGGGCCGGCACCGCGGCCGAGGCACAGCTCGAGCTCCGCCGGGCCGGCCACGTCGAAGCCGATCCCGGCCGCCACCAGCGCGTCGAGCACCGGAGGCGCCGGGTTGGCCTTGACCGCGTACCGGATCAGCGCGCCGGGGAACGCCGCGCCGAACTCGCCCGCCCGGGCCGCGACGACGTCGGTGTCGACGACCAGGCACGGCGTCGGCGGGTCGCGCTCGTCGAGGAAGCGGCGGATCCGGGTGAAGTCGGCGCACACGGCGCCAGTGTCGCAAACGGCGTCAGACGAACCGCCAGAGGTGGTCCGGTGACCCAGTCGTCACACTGTCGTCCCACTGGGTGACCTGGGCGCCGTCCGCCGTGGACTGCTGGTCGACCGCCAGCACCTTGCCGCTGCGGACGTTGACGACCTTCGACCAGCCGCCGCCCGCGTCGACGATCCGCCAGTTGTGGTCGGGCGTGCCGTTGTCGCGGTACTGCTGGACGTGGGCGCCGTTGTCGAGGCTCTGGTCGTGCACGGCGAGGACCTTGCCGCTGTTGCGGTTGACGATCCGGACCGTGCCGTCGCCGCTGTCCACGACGGCCCACAGGTGGTCGGCGGTGCCGTTGTCCGACCACTGCGTCACCTCGGCGGTGTCGGCCAGCGACATGTTCGAAACGGCCAGGACCTTGCCCGACCGCTGGTTCTGCAGCTTCCGCCACACGGTCGTCGACGCGGCCGGGCGGGTCAGCAGCGCCAGGTAGCCGCCGGCGACCGGGCGGGCCTGGAAGCCGCGCTGGGTGGCGTCGGCGACGACGTACCAGTCACTGAACGGCACGCGCTGGGGCGTGGTGTTCGCGTAGCTGTAGACGCCCTCGACGAGGGTGGTGCGGATGCTCGGCTGGTCGGCCAGCCACGCCGCGGTCCACAGCTCCCAGTCGGCCTTCGTGTAGTTGTTGCGCGGGTCGAGCACGACGCCGTGGGCGCCCGCGCGGGCCTGGTACCAGGCGGCCTCCTGTGCCGCGACGCCGGCCGGGACCAGGTCGAGGCCGAGCACGCGGTCGGCGAAGCCGTTGTACTTCAGGCTCCACGTACCCGGCTGGTCGTAGGCGAGCCGCAGGTGCTGGCCGTCCTCGGCCAGCGTCACCCACTGGCTGACGTAGCTGCGGGACGTCGAGCGGTACCGCTGGGCGTCGGCGGTGTTCCCGGCCGCGGCGGCGATGATGCCCATCGCGCCGACGCCGACGATGCCCTTCAACGCGAGGTTCGCGCTGTGGGCGATGAAGCCGGTGAAGTCGTCGGTCTGGTTCTGGAAGCCGGGATCGAGGGTGTTGGCGATCAGGTACTCGGCCCACTGCCGCAGGATCCGGTAGTGCGCGGTGACGAACGCCGCGGTGTCGGCCGACGGCAGCCGCTGCACCAGCGCGGCCGCCATGATCAGCATGTTCGCCGACTCCTCGACCGGCATGCTCTCCTCGTTGCCGTCGTTGTGCCCGGTCGCGTCCGGGTAGTGCGTGCCGAGGTCGTGTTCGGCGAACGGCATCGGCCAGCCGCCGCGCTCGGCGTAGTCGAGCAGGGGCTCCAGCAGCAAGCGCAGGTAGGCGGGCGAAAGGTACAGGTAGGCCGGGAACGCCGGGTAGGTGACGTCCACTGTGGACATGTTGCCGTTGGAGGAGATCTCCTTGAGGAACGCCCAGGGCGCGCCACCCCGGTCGACCAGCTCGGTGCCGCCGAACGCCTGGCGCAGGGCGAGCGCGCAGATCCCGGCGTAGTGCTCGCCGGTGCTGCCACCCCCGGCCGCGGCGACGGCCTCGTCGTGCAGCCGCTGGTCGATCGCGGTGGCGGCCGACAGCGCGGCGGCGTAGTCGTTCGCGAACCACACCGCCATGTCCTGCCAGCTGCCCCAGTAGTGCGTCCACCAGGGACGCAGCTCGCTGCCGAGGTAGCGGACCGCGGGAGTGCGGACGTGCCCGATCGCGAGGGTGAACGGCGTTGCCGTGCCGCCGGCCGGGATCGTGCCGAGGTTCTTGTTGAAGGCGAGCACCGGCCAGCGGTCGTTGATCGCGCGGGGCTGCGCGGAGTCGCTGGTGTTGGTCAGGGCGCCCTGGCCGGCCGAGGCGGCGCGCACGAGGGTGTCCTGGCCGATCTGCCAGGTGGTGTTCGACGTGGGCGCCGCGAGCACGAGGGAGCCCCAGCTCGCCTGATCGCCGTTTTCCTGCAGCACGCCCGGGCTCGCCGGGGTGCAGCTGAGCAGCGTGTAGCCGTTCGCTTGCTGCTGCGTCCACGTGACCGGGGTGGCGGTGTTGCCGTGCACCCACTCGGCGGAGGTGTCGAAGTGCAGGTCGACGGCGTGCGCGCGGCCGTCGGCGCTGGTGGCCTGGATGGTGACGTACCCGAACGGGACGCACTGTCGCCGCAGGTCGGCCGGGTCGACCGGGGAGAAGAACGTGACGGTGAGGTTCACCCCGCCGCCGGTGAGGACGTAGATCGAGCGGGTGCCGGTGACCTGCAGGCTCACCTGGGTCATCGGGGTCAGCGCCGGCCCGGACGGCAGAGCGGGTGCCCCGGCGAAGACGTAGGCGGCGCCGTCGATGCGCGCGAGGCCGCACAGCGCGGTGATGTGCCCGGTCCAGAAGCTCGACCAGGTGCCGGCGAGGCTGTCGGCGGGCTGCCAGGTGGACAGGTAGGGCGAGCGGACGATCAGCGGCGTGGCGGGCGGCCGGATCGGGCTGAAGCTCCCGGCGGCGGCGGCCGTCCCGGGCAGCCAGAGAGCGGCGGCAACGGCGGCCGCGGTGCCCCCGGCGAGCCGGAGCAGATCGCGGCGGGTGAGGTGATCGCGTTCTCGAGAGGACATCGGTGGCCCCTTCCAACGGCGTGCGAGCCGGGCAGGGACTTTTTTACATCGTTGGTACAACGTTGTAAATCCGCCGAAGGTCGGTGTGGGCGCAGCGTGCGGACCAGTGGAGCGGCAGGTCCGGTGGGGTTTGGAGCGGCTCGCGGCGGTGGAGGCGCGCGAGCAGCGAGTGCCGAGTGGCTCGCGGGGCGCAGGGATGGAGGCACGCGAGCAGCGGGCACCGAGCGGCTCGCGGGGCGCGGAGGCGGCCAGGCAGCGCATGCCGAGCGGCTCGCAGCGGTCCCGCGGCGGAGGTGGGCGCACAGCGGACACCGAGCGGCTTGCGGGGTGCGGAGGCGCGGAGGCGCGACCAGCGAGTGCAAGCGGCTCCTGGTGGCGCGGCTCAGGCCGTCCGGCTCGGGCGGCCCGAGGGCGGCCACACGTACGGCAGGTCCGGCGACACCCCCGGGAACCGCGTGCCGTAGTGGTCCGGGTCCTTCCGCACCAGCGCCGACTGGTGGCTGCGGTGGAGCGCTTCGTCGCCCAGCCACGGCGGCACCTCACCCGCCGCCGTGAGCTCGGCCTGCGTGCGGACCTCGGGACTGCCCACCGATCGGGTGAACTCCTCCCCCAGTTTCACCGCGCACGTGTCCGCCGCGCCCAGCTCGCACCACACCGCGCAGACCTCGAGGCCGTAGCGCGTCAACGCCTCCTCGTACCCCGTCCACATCTTCGCCGCCGGGTGGTGGCGCCAGCCGTAGCCGGGGATCACGAGCGCGCGCAGCACCTGGAGCGCCTCCACGCGCTGCTTGCCGAGGCGGCGGCGGTCGAGCGTGCGGGCGCTGGCGGTGAAGTCGGCGCACGGCAGGAACGTCTGCATCCGGGCCGGGTACCCCTGGCGGGAAGATCCGGAACGCCGGCCGCGGCCCCGACCGCGAGATCGGGGCCGCGAAGGTGGCGGTGACGATCAGCTGGGGCCGCCGCGTCCACGGGCCGTGACGGCCGCTTCCGGTTCGACGCTCACCCGCGGGCGCAGAGGCCGGGCTTCGAGGCCCTCGACGTCGATCACCAGGAACCAGTGGGCGTTGGCCGGGATGTGGATCTTGAACATCGGTGCGGTGGCCACCCCGCCGTGCATCCGGTAGTACTGCCGGCGCCGGTAGGCCTGGAAGTTGACCGCGGTCAGCAGCCTGACGTTGGCCATCGCGTCCAGGCGGACGGTGACCACCGCGTCTCTTCGCACCTTTCCCAGGTCGAACACGCTCGCTTCCATTTCGTCCCTCTTCCACGCTTGGTTTTTCGATTCGAATACGACGGTCGCGGGCAGCGCGGATCGCGCCGCGAAGCACACGACGGCGGAAGATCGGAACGCGATCAGCCGGGCCCGGTGCCCGGTTTGGACGGCCGCCACAGCGGCACGAAATCCCCGTGCGTCCAGGTGGACGCCCGGAAGTGGTGCGGAGCGTGCCCCGCGGCCAGGAAGGCGAACGGGATGCCGGAGCCGCTGCCGGAGGCGACATCGGACGACGACGATGCCGGCGCGCCAGGGTGCGCCGGGGTCTCCCCGGGACGGTGACTGCCGAGCCGGGACGCGGGGTGGTGAGCCGTGCCCCGGTGCGGACCGGCCGCGACGGTCGCGGCGGTCCAGGGGCAGGCGATCGGCCTCGCCTGCGCGACGGCGGCCGCGGGCGGACCGGCCACGGCGGGAGCGAGCTGTGGGTTCGGCGGCGGGCCGGTCACCACCCGGGCGAGCGGGGCCACGGCCCGGACGGCGGAGCCGGCCACGGGCGGGACCACGACCGCGGCCACGGGAGCGACGACGGGCCGCCCGGCCCCGTCGGCGACGGGCGTGAGGAGGTCGGTCAGGACCGGCGAAGCGGCACCGAGCACGGGCCGGCTCACCGGCTTGACGACGCGGCTCAGGGCACCGACGAGACCGGTCACGGGCGCGGCAACGGCGGCGGCGACCGGTTCGACGAGCGGGGCGGCGGCCTCGGTCAGCGGGGAGAGCAGCGCCTTCGCGGCACCCGAGACAGGCTGGAGCACCGGCACGGCCGAACGCACGACGGACCCGACAACGCCACCGGCGGCAGCACTCACCGGCAAGACCACAGCCCCCACGGCTCGCGTCACGGGCTCGACGGCACCCACGGCTTCCGTCACCGGCGCTACAACAGCGGTGGCGGTTCCGCCCAGCGGCGAGGCAACTGCCCCAACAACAGCGCGCGCCACTGGCTCAGCGGCGCCCACCACCCGCGACACTGGCGCCACAACCGCAGCCGCACTCGAAGCGACAGGCGCAGCCGCCATCCCGACAGCACGCGCCACCGGCCCGGCGGCCCGCACAACTCCTGCTACAGGCGCCACCGCGGTCGCGGCGGTCCCGCCCACCGGCGAAACAGCCGCCCCCATGACACGCGCCACTCGTTGCGCAGCAGCGGCAGCACTCGAAGCGACAGGCGAGGCGTCCGACCCCACGGCACGCGCCACCGGCTCAGCGGTACCCACCGCCCGCGACACCGGCGCCACAGCCGCACCCGCAGCAACAGGTGCAGCCGCCGCCCCAACAGCGCGCGCCACCGGCGCAGCCGACCCCACCACCCGCGACACCGGCGCCACAACGGCAGCCGCACTCGAAGCGGCAGGCGCAACTGCAGCCGCGCTTCCAGGGGGCACCGCTGCCTTCGCTACGCGCGAGTCCGCCCGTACCGCCCGCGAAACTGCACCGGCCGCGACCGGCGCCGCCGCATCAGGGACCGGTCGTGAGATCCGCGTGGCCGCCCGTTGCCCACCCCGGGGCCCGGCATCGGCCTTCGCCACCTGGTCCGCCGACACCGCCGACACCGGCGACACCGGCGAGACGGGCGACACCGGCGGGACCAGCGCTCCCACCACCGTCCCGATCGGATCACCGAGGCCCGCCGAGGGCGCGGCGTCGGCGTTGCCGGACGTCAGCCAGGACACCAGCCAGAAGCCCGCCACCGCCCCCGCCAGTACCAGCAGCCGGCGAGCGGCGACGGACGCGCCGCCCACCTCGCGAGCCCGGGTCACGTCGGCGAACCTCCACGGTGAGAACAGGCCTGGGACTTACCCTCCAACGGCTCGGGTCACACTCCTGCTACGGGCCGTCCGGCGCTTCCACTCTTCCGGCCTAGCTGCAAGCCTGACTTGAGACTCCAGTCGGGTGAGGTCGATGGACCGGGTGACCGCTTCCCGATACCTCCGCGGAAATCAGGCTTCCTGTGCCCGTCGCTGTCCCGAGAGCGCGCCCAGGGCCGAGACGCCGTGCTGCAGGCCTTCGCGGAACGTCGCGCGCTGGCCCGGGCTCAGGTCGGCCAGCAGCGCGGTCTCCAGCTCCGCGACCGCCGGTGCACACCCCGCCAGCAGCGCGCGTCCGGCGTCGGTGAGGCCGGCCAGCAGGACCCGCTTGTTGCCCGCCTTGGGGGTCCGCGCGATCAGGCCGCGCTTTTCCAGCGTCAGCACCATTTCGTGCATGGTCTGCGGCCGCAGGAACGACCGGCGGGCCAGCTGCGCCGAAGACAGCGCGCCGCTGGCTTCGAGGACGGTCAGCGCCGTGTACTGCAGCGTGGTGAGCCCGAGCGGCCGCAGGGCGTCGTCGAGCAGGGCCCTGATCACCAGCTCGAGCCGTTTGACCAGGTACAAGGTCAACGGCGCGCCGGCGGGGTGCTCCTGGGCGGAGGTGCTCACGGCGCCCATCATGGCACGCGGGCGCCGCTATGCTCCGATCATGGACCTCGGTCGGCAGACGCGCGTGCGGCAGGCGTTCGGCACCTTCTTCGGGGCCACGGAACCGACGAAGGAAAACCACGTCCTCGACCTCTTCCACCGCACCGCGGAAACCGTGCCCGCGTACCGGAAATTCCTGCGGGACCACGGGATCGAGCCGCAGTCCGTCCGAACCATGGCCGACTTCGGGCGGCTGCCCCTCACCGACAAGGCCGGCTACCACCGGAAGTACCCGCTGCCCGAACTGTGCCGCGGCGGCACGTTCGACGGGCTCGACATGATCGCCGTCTCCTCGGGCTCCAGCGGTCACCCGACCGTCTGGCCGCGGGCGCTCGAAGACGAACTGCACGTCGCCCGCCGCTTCGAACAGGTGCTGGCCGGCGCCTTCGAAGCCGATCGGCGCAGCACCCTCGCCGTCGTCTGCTTCCCGCTCGGCACCTGGGTCGGCGGCCTGTTCACCACCGCGTGCGTGCGGCACCTCGCCGCCAAGGGCTGCCCGATCACCGTCGTGGCGCCCGGCAACAACAAGGCGGAGATCCTGCGGGTGCTGCCCGAGCTCGCGCCGCACTTCGAGCAGGTCGTGCTGCTGGGCTACCCGCCGTTCGTCAAGGACGTCGTCGACACCGGCCTGGCCGAAGGTGTCGACTGGCCCGCGTACGCGATCAAGCTGGTGCTGGCGGGCGAGGTGTTCAGCGAGCAGTGGCGCGAGCTGGTGGCCCGGCGGGCCGGGATCGCCGACCCGGTCCGCGACATCGCGTCGCTGTACGGCACGGCCGACGCGGGGGTGCTCGGCACCGAAACCCCGCTGTCGGCGAGCATCCGGCGGTTCTTCGCCGGCCACCCGCAGGCGGCCCGCGAGGTCTTCGGCGACGCGCGCCTGCCGACGCTGGTGCAGTACGACCCGGCGAGCCGCTTCTTCGAGGTGCACGAGGGCACCCTCGTCTTCACGGCGGACGGCGGCATCCCGCTGATCCGCTACCACATCGCCGACGACGGCGGGCTCCTGCCGCACGCCGAGCTGCTCGCCCACTGCGCCCGGCACGGCTTCACGCCGCCACCGGGTCCGGAGCTGCCGTTCGTGTACGTGTTCGGCCGCTCGCTGTTCACGGTGTCGTTCTTCGGCGCGAACGTCTACCCGGAGAACGTCACCGTCGGCCTGGAGCAGCCGGGCATCAGCGACACGGTGACGGGCAAGTTCGTCATCGAGTCGGTCGAGGACGCCGACCGCGACCGCCGGCTGCGCGTCACCGTCGAGACGGCACCGGGCGCCACCGCCGACCCGGCCCGGATCGCGGCGGCCGTGCGTGCCCAGCTGGTGCGGCTGAACAGCGAGTTCGCGCACTACGTCCCGCCGGAGCGGCAGCTGCCCGACGTCGTCCTGCGCCCGGCGGGCGACCCCGAGTACTTCCCGGTCGGCGTGAAGCACCGCTACACGCGGCCCGGCTAAGGCAGGGCTAGTTTCCGGAACCGTTCGCGCCGCTCGTCGGCCGACGAGCCGTCGGCGATGTCGTCGTCGAACCACGAACACAGCGCCGCCCACAGCTCCGCGCGGGCCGTGAAGCCGTCCGCCGCCATCGGGGTCTGCTCGAGTTCCGCCACGTCCGCCACCAGCTGGTCCAGGCGACGGTCGCACAGGCGGACGTACTCGCGGACGACGATGTTCGTGTCGAGGCCCGTCTTCGCGCGCGGGCCCGCCGCCCCGCGCAGCTGGGCGTGCAGGCTTTCTTCGCAGTAGCGCGGGAACCCGGAGATCGAGCCCGGGTAGCCGCACTCGGCCGCCCACTCGCGGAACGCGCAGATCGCCTGGTAGCGCGTGTACCAGTCCTGTTTCCCGGCCGCCAGGTTCGCCAGCTTCCGCCAGGCGTCGCGGTCGGCCGAGCGCCAGCGGTCGAGGGTGCGGCCGTCCGGCCGGAGGCCCTCGTCGAGCGCGCGGCCGCGCCAGACGTGCGCCCGGCAGCCCGCGATCTCGGCGACGAGCCGGCGGACGTACGCGACCTGTTCCCAGACGTGGGCGCGTTGCGGCCGCAGCGGTGCCGCGCGGTCCGGGGAGAACGTCACCATCTCGAACACGCGGAACAGCTCGTGGCCGCGCAGGGCCGCCAGGTCGGGGTCCTCCCCCATCACCCAGGAACGGCGCTCCGGCAGCCGTCCGCTGTGACTGATCGTCGCCGCGTGGTAGAGCTCGCGGACCGCACGGCGGGCCACCTCGTCACGCGATTCCCCGAGCAGGCGCGGGTTGCGCGCGCGGTCGCGCAGGTCGCGTTCGCCGCGCGGGCCGACTTCGAGCATCGCCACCGCGTACACGCTCGCCGCGTTGTAGCACTCCTCCCACGAGCGGCGGGGCCCGGCCGCCTCGACGGTGACGTCGAGCGCCTGCGGGTCCGGTGGCCAGCGCCGGTCCGGGCAGACGTCGGCCAGCCGGACGCGGCTGCCGGGGTAGGCGGGCTGGGGCTCGGGTACCGCACCGGTCACCGGCTCGACGTCCGCCATCGCGCGCCGCACCACCGACCAGACCAGGGACAGGTCGAGCGCGCGGTTCGTCAGCTGCTTCCAGCTGCGGCGCCAGCGGCGGCCGAACCGCCGGTAGTCCTCGATGAGCCGCTCGATCTCGTACTGCGACAGCGCGCCGAAGTACGACCGCATCTCCGCGGCGCGCTGGTTGTACTCGGCCAGCTGCGCCGGGGTCGCCTCGCTGGCCAGGAGTTCCTCGACCGGCACGCGCAGCACGCGCCGGTGCAGCTCGAGCCGCTTCTCCCGCGGGATCGCGTACGGCCGCGTCCGGACGTCGAGGTCGACGTACCGGCGGAAGCGCAGCTCGATCGCCGCCCGCAGTTCGGCGCGGCGCTGCGCCCGCGCGTCGCCGGGGGCGCCCGCGGTGGTGCGGCGCACCCACCAGGACCCGGCCACCGAGTCGCCGTGGCCGAGCACGAGGGCGTGCCGGTAGCGGGCGATGAGCAGGGCGACGTCGCGACCACGACCGGCGTGGCGGGGCTGGCGCGCGAAGTCGGGGCCGATCCACCAGCGGGCCAGCCGCGGGTGTCCCCGGCTGCAGACGGTGATCACGTCGTCGTAGGTGGCGAGCGCGTCGAGGTGCAGGTCGAGCTGTTCCTGCAGGGCGGCGATCTCGAGTCTGATGTAGACGTTGGCCGGGTCGAGGCTGATCGCGCGGTAGTACTCGGCGAGGGCCTCGTCGTAGCGGCGGTAGGCGATGAAGTGGTTGGCGCGCTGGTAGGCGTCGAACAGCTCGTACGGGATCTTCGCGCCGCGCCAGGCGGCCCAGTGGATGTTCGTGCGGACGTAGGCGCTGCGCGGGATGACCAGCGCGGCCACCGCGTTCGCCGCGCGATGCAGCACGCGCGGCCAGTTCGCGTCCTCGATCACCAGCGGGCTCGCGGCGAAGCGCGGGACGCGCACGAGTTCCAGGATGAGCTGGTGGCGGCCGGGGGTGTTGCCGGGCCGGACGGTGCCGGTGACGGTGAACGCGGCCGGTGGCTGGGCGAGCCGGATCAGCTTCGTGACGGCCTTCCACCAGCCCTCCGCGGAATCGCCGGCGTGCTCGACGATCTGGAGGAAGTCGTAGGAGCTGCCGGCGCCCGGGACCGGCGTCGGGGTGTAGAGGCGGGAGTCGTTGAGGAACCGCTTGAAGGTGGCGGTCAGCTCGACGGCGGAGTCGATCTCGCGGTCGTGGCTGCCTTCGGGCCGCTCGTCGGCGAACACCCGGATGTCGATCTGGTTGGCCCGGTAGGCGGCGGCCTCCAGCCGCGCCTTGCCGACGAAGTACAGCGTCAGGACGGCGGAGACGAGCACCACGGACGTCTGCAGGACGGTCCAGGTGATCACGGTGGCGATCTTCGGGTCGCGCACGAACGTCCAGGCCTGGAAGAACGGCAGGTAGGGCACGACCGCGAAACCGGCCGCGACGAGCCCGGCCGCCACCGCCGCCAGCCACCACCGGATCCGGTGGGCCGCGGGCAGTTCGGCCTGGTCGAAGCCCCCGAGCCGGCGCGCGTGCACCATCGATCACCCCCTCGTGTCAGATTACTCGCAGAGGGGGTGCGATTCGTTACGGCCCGTTATCCGCGAGCTCGGCGATCACCTGGGCGTGACACGGTTCGGGGACGCACCAGCACCCGAGCCGGCGGCCGCGGAGCCCGGGCAGCAGCGCGAGCAGGCCGGGCCGGGACAGCAGGTACTCGCGGTACTTCGCGACGACTTCTTCGCGCGTGCCGTCCGGACCCGGCCGGAACGGGCTGGCCAGCTCCGACCCCTCGAGGTGCCAGCCCCCGCGGTGCATGGCCCGCCCGACGTAGACGACGTCGGCGTAGCCGGGATCGTCCCGGTGCCCCTTCAGGTTGACGACCGTGGTCGGCATACGGCCCTCCTTCACGCCCCCGCGACGCCGGTTGTCCATAGTTCACCGGTTCGCTCTCCATCCGGTTACACCCGATGGTCCACCTAGTGCAGATGCACTATGCTGAAGGCTCACGGTTGAGCCGTCAGCCGCTGCCGGACGTTCCGCGCCCGGGCCGGCAGGCTGCCTCACGTCCGGCATCCGTCGTCCCGAAACGTCCGGTCCGCTCCCGCTGCCCCGACGAAAGGGTGTGCCGCGATGGTTCCGCAACCACGCTCGGCCGACCACCAGCTCACCGCCGGCTGGCTGACCGCCGGCCACATGTCCGTGCGCGTGCGCTCCCGCGGCACCCGCACCCTGCTCGTCGAGGTGACCGGCGAGGTCGACCTCGCCACCGCCCGCCGCCTCGACGAAGTCCTGCAGGACCGCGTCCACGGCGAGGTCGGCGAACTCGTCATCGACCTCGCCGGCGTCACGTTCTTCTCCGTCGCCGGGCTCAACTCGCTGCTGCGCGCCCAGCTGCTCGCCGACTCGGCCGGGGCCCGCCTCACCGTGGACGCGGGGCGGTCCCGCGCGGTGCGGCGGCTGTTCACGCTGCTGCCGACCGACTTCGACAGCGTCGCGAACGTCCGCCCGGTCCCGTGATGGCTCACCCGGCCTGACGGCCCAGCCGCCGGACGGCCTCGACGATCGCCGAGTTCGGCGCGCCCTTCACCAGGTACTCGGTGACACCGGCCGCGGCCAGCCCGGCGATCGACGCACGGTCGGCGTAGGCGGAGAAGGCCAGGATGGCGGTGTCCGGGCTGCGCCGGGCGATCTCGCGGGCCGCCCGCGCCCCGCCGCCGCCCGGCATCCGGACGTCGAGGACGGCGACCGCGGGCCGGTGCCGCTCGGCGAGCCGGATCGCCTCGTCGGCGTCGCCGGCCACCGCGACCACGGCGATGTCGGCCTCGGAATCCAGGACCTCCTTCAGGACGTCGCGGATCATCACGTCGTCGTCGGAGATCAGCACGCGCAGCTCGGTCACGGTTCGAGCTCCGTCGCGTCGGGCAGCAGGGGCAGCCAGAACTCGACGACGGTGCCCGCGCCGGGCGTGCTGTCCACGGAGAGCCAGCCGTGCGCCGCTTCGGCGCGCTCGTGCATCTCGACCAGCCCGAAGTGGCCGGCGCCGGCCTCGCCGCCGGCCGTGCCGACGCCGTCGTCGCTGATCCGCACCAGGATGCCGTTGTCCACTGTGGACAGCATGACGCCGACCCGGGTGGCGCGCGCGTGCTTGTGGACGTTGCTGAGCGCCTCCTGGCAGATCCGGTACACGGTGATCGCCGCTTCCGGGGACGGCTCGGCGGTGAGCTCGTCCCGCACGTCGTAGGCCAGTCCCCAGCGGCCCGCCACGTCGTCGGTGTAGGCCGAGACCGCCTCCACCAGGCCGTGCCGGTCGAGTTCCGGTGGCCGCAGCCGGGAGACCAGGCGGCGCAGCCGGGCGATCGCGGCGGTGACCGACTCGTCGAGGCTGCCGACGGCGCTCGCGTGCGGTTCCGGCAGCCGGGAGGCCAGCAGCTGCAGGCGCATGCCGACGGCCACCATGGACTGGATCGACTCGTCGTGGACGTCCCAGGCGATCCGGCGCCGCTCCACCTCCTGGGCCTCGACGAGGTGCCCGACCAGCCGGCGGCGTTCGCGCAGGGCCTGCTCGACGTTGCGGCGTTCGGTCATGTCGCGGGTGACCTTCCCGAACCCGCGCAGCCGCCCCCGCTCGTCGAACAACGCCGTGATCACCACGTTCGCCCAGAACCGGGTGCCGTCCTTGCGCACCCGCCACCCCTCGTCCTCCAGCCGCCCCTGTTCGACCGCGATCTCCAGCTCCCGCGCCGGCTTCCCCGCCGCCACGTCGTCAGCCGGGTAGAACACCGAGAAGTGCTGCCCGATGATCTCGTCGGCCGCGTACCCCTTGATGCGCTCCGCCCCCGCGTTCCACGTCGAGATCCGGCCCTCGGTGTCGAGCATGAAGATCCCGTAGTCCAGTACTCCCTGCACCAGCAGGCGGAACCGGTCGTCGTCCATGCGGCAACTCTGCCGGATCGGCACCCGGCCGGCACGGCCACCGGCCGCGGCTCAGCCCGCGAGCTCGGCGGCCGGGGCGGGCAGGACACACCAGACCACCTTCCCGCGGCCGTGGCGCGCGGTCCCCCGCACCGAGGACAGGCGGTCGACGAGGGCGAGACCCCAGCCGCCGTCGGCTCCCGCCGGACGCCGCACCGGGGGCGCCGGGTCGTCGTCGAAGACCTCGATGCGGATGTCCGTGCCGTCCACGCTCAGCCGCAGGACCGGGTCACCGCCGGCGTGCCGCAGCGCGTTGGTCGCGAGCTCGGTGACGACCAGCAGCGCGTCGTCGAGGGCGGCACCATCGGTCCAGGCCAGCAGGGCGAGCCGGGTGAACCGGCGAGCGCCGGCCAGGCCGCCCGCCAAGTCGGTCAGCACGCACTCCGCGGTCAGCGGGCCAGGGATGTTCACCCCACCAGCGTGCTCGAACGGCACCGGACGGCGCGAGAGGCAAAGGCCCCCCACCCGGCTGGTGCAGGTGCATCAGCCGATGAGGCCCTCCCGGCGGGCCACCGCGACGGCTTCGAGCTTCGACCGCGCGCCGAGCTTTTCCAGCACCCGCTGCACGTGGTTGCGCGTGGTGTTGCGGGAGACGCCCAGCCGGCGGCCGATCTCGTCGGTGGTCGCGCCCTCGGCGAGCAGGTCGAGGGTTTCGCGTTCCCGCGCGGTCAGCGCCGCACCTCCGCCGGGGCCCCGGCCGGTGAGCTGGTGGAGCACGCCGGGCAGCAGCTCCGGGTCGAAGACCACGGCGCCGGCGGCCACGTCCCGCACGGCGCGTTCCAGCACGCCGAGCTGGGCGGACTTCAGCAGCAGCCCCGCGCCGCCCGCCTTGGCGACCTGCACGGCGACCGCGGGCGTCGCGTCACCGGTCAGCACCAGCACCCGCGCGCCACCCGCGGCGAGCTGCGCGATGACGCCGAGGGCGTCGCCGTCGGCGAGCCGCCGGTCCAGCACCACGACGTCCGGGG
Source organism: Amycolatopsis sp. NPDC058278 (assembly GCF_042881395.1). NCBI lineage: Bacteria > Bacillati > Actinomycetota > Actinomycetes > Pseudonocardiales > Pseudonocardiaceae > Amycolatopsis > Amycolatopsis sp. NPDC058278. The sequence continues at coordinate 56,603 of NZ_JBHVXZ010000055.1, forward strand.
CGTGCTCGATCGCGTGGGGCACCGCCTCCGCCCGGGAGCGGGCCCGGCCGACCACCGTGATCCCGTCGGCGCGGTCGAGGGCCAGCTGCAGCGCCTCCGCGACCATGTCGTGGTCCTCCACCAGCAGGACCCGGACGTCACGAGGCTCATCGGCGCTGCTCACGGCGTTCCCTCACTCCGGTGGTGACTGACCGCCCATCCTAGGCGCCCGCCCCGCGGGATCGCCGCCGGTCACCAGGCGGGGGAACTCGGCCGCAGCAGTCCTTCGGGACCGGTCACCGGCAGCCAGTCGACGAGGTCCTCGTGGTGGCCCGCCGCCCGGAGCACCGGCGGCCGGAACGAGCCGGCGGGCGGGCCGGCGACCCGCAGCACCTCGAGGAACCGGGCGACCGCGCGCGGCGCGGGCAGGACTTCCGGGCCGCCGAGGTAGGCGAGCACCTTCGCCGCGCCTCCGCCCGCGGGCTCGACGACCGCCGACCAGCCGTGCACCTCGTCCCAGATGAGGGCCAAGTCGTGCCCCGGCAGGTCCGGCAGCGTGCGATCGAGGGCGACGTACCCGGAGGCGGGCACGTCGAGGTCGAGCGAACACGATTCGAAGCCGACGCCGACGGCCCGGGCGACCCGGGCGAGGTAGGCACGCAGCCCTCGGGCGAAGTGGTACTCGATGTCCCTGCCGAAGCCGATGAGCGTGTTCATGGTTCCGCCTCCCGCACCCGCTGCAGGCACGGAATACCCGATTCGGGCAGCGGTCACACTTTCGTGTTCATTCTTCGATCGCCCCGCCCACCGCCCGCAAGTGCGCGCGGAAAGTCAAGGACGGATCCGTTTCCCGCGCCGCAAGGAATTCACCGAAACGCACCTGCTGCCGCAACGGTTCGCCGCCGCGGATCCGGTCGGCCTGGCGGCGTTCGGTGTCGCGGATTCCTTCGGCGAGGGTGCACAATTCACCCGCGCGGGCGAGCGGGACGAAGAGGACACCGTCGTCGTCGCCCAGCACGAGGTCCGCCGGGCCGATCCGCCAGGTCCCGACGATCGCCTCGGCCAGCCCGCCGTCGACGCGGGGACCCAGGCCGAGCGGGCCGGTGGGCAGGGAGCCGAGGCTGAACACCGGCAGCCCGATGGCGCGGATGTCCGCGGTGTCGCGGTGCAGGCCCCAGATCACCACCCCGGAGAGCCCGGCGGCGCGCGCCTCGAGGACGACGAGGTCGCCGACGCAGCTTTCGTCGAGCCGGCCGCCGTTGTCGACCACCAGCACGCCGCCTTCGGGAGCGTCCTCGAAGGCTTCGAGGAAGACGTCGACGCTGCCGACGTGCCGGGCCGGGACGGCCGGGCCGAACAGGCGGCTGCCCGGCACCACCGCGCGCGTCGGCGCCGGCGCGCACCGCACCGGGAGCCCGGCGCGGATGCACGCGTCGGCGAGGTGGGCGGTGGTCAGCGTCGCGAAGCGCTGTCCGAGTCCTTCGAGGTCCATGCGCCGAACTTAGCCAGCGTCCCGGGTCTGCCCCGTCAGCCACGCCAGGTACTCCGCGCTGCCGCCGACGATCGGCGTGGCGATCACCTCCGGCAGGTCGTAGCCGTGCAGCTGCCGCAGGCGTTCGGTCAGCGCCGGCACCCGGTCGGCGGTCGTCTTGATCTCCACGCGCCACTCCCGATCGGTCCGCACCGCGCCGTCCCATCGGTAGACGCTGGTGATCGGGCCGACGACCTGGGCACAGGCCCCCAGCCGGGCTTCCACCGCCTGCGCGGCCAGTTCCCGCGCCGCCGCTTCCGAGTCCGTCGTGGACGTCACGATCACGTGCTCCGCCGCCATGCCGTCAGGTTACCGGCGACCGTTCACCCCGAATTCGAGACAGCGCCACCACCCGGCGGCCAGGATGAGCGGCGCCGAAGTTCCCGACGTGAGGACCCGAGGATGCGCCGTCTGCCCGCACTCGCCACCGCCGTGCTCTCCGCCTCCGCACTGCTGACCGGCGGGACGGCCCACGCCGCGAGCCCGCCGTTCCCCGCGTCGGTGTTCCGGGCGACCCACAACAGCTATTCGGGAAACGTCGACGGCGCCAAGAACTCCCTCACCTCCCAGCTCGACCACGGCGTGCAGTTCCTGGAATTCGATGTGCACGACAACGGCTACCCGGCGTCGCACGACTACGCCGTCGGCCACGACTCCCCCGGCGACCTCGTGGACCACAGCGGCGGCAACCCGGCGTCGAACAACCTCCGCGACTGGCTGGCCGCGGTGAACACCTGGTCCGCGCAGCACCCGGCCGCCGCCCCGATCGTCGTCATGCTCGACCTCAAGGACGACCTGACCGACAACCCGTCGTTCGCCGCGGGCAACCTGACCGCCCTGAACCAGGAGCTGGAGTCGGTGTTCGGCGCGCGGCTGCTGCGGGCGCAGGACTACCCGGCGGCGCAGCCGGACGTCGACGCGCTGCGCGGGCGCGTGCTGCCGCTGCTGTCCGGCGACGGCGGCTCCCGCACCGAGTACCGGCGCGACGTCGGCTACCACCCGGCGGTCGCGCTGAACGGCCGCGGCCAGGTGGTCGAGGTGCACGACTCCGGGGCCGGCGCACTCTGGTACTGGACCGGGACCTACGACGCCGACGGGCGGGTCACCTGGCTGCGGCACGGCAAGTACGACAGCGGGCAGACGCCGGCCGTGGGGGGGGGGGGGGCGCGCGGGCCCCCGAGGGGGGGGCCCGGCCGGCGGGGGGCGCCCCCGAGGGAGAAACGCGGGGAACCAGGGGCGCGCGGCGAGAACA
>NZ_JBHVXZ010000055.1:59374-62952 GCF_042881395.1 Amycolatopsis sp. NPDC058278
TGGACGGGCACCTCCCCCCCCTACGGCCGGGTCACCGGGATGCGGCAGGCACAGTCGGACCGGGGGCCCACGCCGGCGTTCGCGCTGGCGGCCGCGGGCGACCTGTCCTTGGTCCACCCGTCGCCGAGCGCGACCACGCTCTGGTACCACGTCGGCAAGCTCGGCGCGGACGGCGAAATCACGTGGCAGGCGAGTCACCAGTACGACAACGGCGTGCTGCCGACGGTCGCCTTCACCGACGCGACGCACCTGCGGGAGATCCACCGGAGCCAGAGCGGCAGCCAGAACTGGGACTGGGACGGCGTGCTCGCGGGCACGACGGTGGCGTGGACGGGCAACGCCAAGACCTCCGACGCGCGGTTCGCCAAGGCGACGGGCACCAGCGCCGGGCGCACCGTGTCCGTGTGGACCGGCGCCGACGGGCCGACTTCGGCGCAGACACTGCGTGCCGACACCGACCGGGCCGGCGGTGACCGGATCCGCTACCGGCAGGTCGCGTTCGACGAGTTCCAGCAGGGTGACAGCGCGGAGCTGCAGCAGGGTGCGCTGTTCTACGGCGCGCCCGCGACGGAATCGGCGTTCATCACCGCGGCCCGGCAGGCGGGCAAGCTGGTCCGCGGCTGGGACTTCGACTCCGCGGACCAGGCCACCACGCCCCTGGCGAACTACCCGGCGACCAACCACCCGTACGACAGCTGGTACCAGACGCTGCTGACGCAGCACGGCGCCGTCGAGTAGGCCACCGTCAGCGCTTCGCCAGGGACCGGTAAGCGGCTCTGGCGAAGCTCGGCGGCATGAAGAACCTGACCGTCCTGATCTCCGGCGCCAGCATCGCCGGCCCCGCCCTCGCCTGCCGGCTGGCCCGGTACGGCTGCACCGTCACCGTCGTCGAACGCGCGCCCGCGCTGCGGCCCGGCGGCCAGGCCGTCGACTTCAAGGGCGCCACCCACCGGACCGTCCTGGACCGGATGGGCATCCTCGACGACGTCTTGGCGCAGCGGACCGGCGGGCAGGACCAGACGATCGTCGACGCCGCCGGACGCGTGCGGGCGGTGATCCCCGGCGAGTTCACCGGCGGCGAGATCGAGATCCGCCGTGGCGACCTCGCGGAAATCCTGTACGCGCACACGGACTGCGAGTACCTCTTCGGCGACACCATCACGTCCTTGACCGAGACCGCGGACGGTGTCGACGTCACCTTCGCCCACGCCGAGCCGCGCCGGTTCGACCTCGTCGTCGGCGCCGACGGCATCCATTCGAACGTCCGGCGCCTCGCGTTCGGCCCGGAACGCGACTACGTGCGCCACCTCGGCTACCACTACGCCCTGGCCGAGCTCGGCGAAGACATCGCCGACGGCGAAGCGGCGATGTACAACGAACCGGGCCGGATGGCCGCCGTCGGCGGTCCGAAGGCCTCGGCGTTCTTCGTCTTCGCCTCGCCCGAGCTCGACTACGACCGCACCGACACCGAGAAGCAGCGGCAGCTGCTGATGGACGCCTACCGGGGCGGCGGCTGGCGGCTGCCCGAACTGATGGCCCGGGTCCCGCAGGCCCGCGAGTTCTACCTGGACTCGCTCAGCCGCGTCACGATCGACCGCTACTCCCGCGGCCGGATCGTGCTGCTCGGCGACGCGGCCTACGGCAACACCCTCGGCGGCTTCGGGACCGGCCTGGCGGTGGTCGGCGCGTACGTGCTCGCCGGGGAGCTGCGCGAGGCCGCGGGCGACCACCGGGTCGCGTTCGCCCGCTACGAAGAGCTGATGCGGGACTACGCGAAGGTCTCGCAACGCGGCAGCGCCGGACCGTTCCTGGCGCCGCCGTCCCCGCTCCGGATCAAGCTCCGGGACTGGACGTTCAAGTCCCGTTTCCTGCTCGGCCTGATGCTCAAGGCGACCGACAAGTTCGCCACGGACATCGAGCTGCCGGACTACGCCTCGGAGTCGTAGGCCAGGCGCAACTCACGTGATCCAGCCCGGATCCCGCGTGATCGAGGCCGGAACTCGCGTGATTGAAGCCGGAACTCGCCGGTTACGGCTCCCATCACGCCGGATCCGGCTTCAATCACGCCGGTTACGGCTCCCATCACGCCGGATCCGGCTTCGATCACGTGAGTTACGGCTTCGCGCGCCTACGCCTCGGGGTCGTAGGCCAGGTTCGGCCGCAGCCACTGCTCGACTTCGGCGATCTCGACGCCCTTGCGGCGGGCGTAGTCCTCGACCTGGTCGCGGCCGAGCCGGCCGACGGTGAAGTACTTCGAGTCCGGGTGGGCGAAGATCAGCCCGGACACGCTCGCCGCCGGTGTCATCGCGTACGACTCGGTCAAGGCCATGCCCAGCTCGCCCGCTTCCAGGAGCTCGAACAGCTCGCGCTTCTGGCTGTGGTCGGGGCTGGCCGGGTAGCCGAGCGCCGGGCGGATGCCGCGGAACCGCTCCGCGTGCAGGTCCTCGAGCTTCGGCTGGGCGTCCGGCTCGAACCAGTCGCGGCGGGCACGCAGGTGGATGTGCTCGGCGAACGCCTCGGCGAGCCGGTCGGCCAGCGCCTTGACCATGATCGCGCGGTAGTCGTCCTGCTCGGCTTCGTACCGCTTGGCCAGCGCCTCGGCGCCGTGGATGGCCACCGCGAAGCCGCCCAGGTGGTCGCCGACCGGAGCGATGTAGTCGGCCAGGCAGCGGTTCGCGCGGTCGGCGGGCTTCGCCGTCTGCTGCCGCAGCATCGGGAACTTGACGTGCGCGTACGCGCCTTCGAGCAGGATGTCGTCGCCTTCGCTGTGCGCCGGCCAGAACGCATACGCGCCCTTCGCGGTGAAACTGCCTTCGGCGATGATCTGGTCGAGCAGGGTGTTCGCGTCGTCGAACAGCTCGCGGGCGACCGGCTGCTCCAGGATGGCCGGGTACTTGCCCTTGAGCTCCCAGGCCAGGAACAGGAACTGCCAGTCGACCATCTCGCGCAGTTCCGCGATGCCCGGCTCGAGCACGCGGACGCCGGTGAACTCCGGCGTCGGCAGGCCGTCGAAGGCGACCTTCTCGGGGTTCGCGCGGGCCTGTTCGAGGGTGAGCATCGGGCGGCGCTGCTTGTTCGCGTGCTGCTCGCGCAGCACCTCCTGGTCGGCCCGGTTCTTTTCCGCCAGCACGATCGAGCGGTCCGGGTCGAGCAGGTCGGACACCACGCCGACCACGCGCGACGCGTCGAGCACGTGCACCGTCGCGTTGTCGTAGGCCGGGGCGATCTTGACCGCCGTGTGCTGGCGGGACGTCGTCGCGCCGCCGATGAGCAGCGGCAGCTTCAGCCCGCGCCGCTGCATCTCGGTGGCGACGTTGACCATCTCGTCGAGCGACGGTGTGATCAGCCCGGACAGCCCGACCGCGTCGGCGCCCTCGGTGACCGCGGTGTCGAGGATCTTCGCCGCCGGCACCATCACACCGAGGTCGATCACCTCGTAGTTGTTGCAGCCCAGCACCACGCCGACGATGTTCTTGCCGATGTCGTGGACGTCGCCCTTGACCGTGGCGAGCACGACCTTGCCCTGGCCGTTCGACACCGCGGCCCGGCCCGCGAGCCGGGCCTCCTCCTTCTCGGCC
>NZ_JBHVXZ010000056.1:0-62438 GCF_042881395.1 Amycolatopsis sp. NPDC058278
GGACGGGGAACCGGAGTGTGCAGCTCGCTCCCTGTTCCGGGCACGCCGCACCACCTCGGGCGCGGCGCCGGATTCCGCGCCTCGGCCGGCATCCGCACACACAACGGGCGGCCGTGGCGCGGGGACTCAGTGCCCCTGGCTGGTGCCGCCGTCGGCGAGCCCGCTGGAGGCGCAGTTTTCCGGGTTCTCGCCGCTGGCCTCGTGCTCGCCCGGCGACAGGATCGGCACGCCGATGCCGTTGAGCGAGTTCTGGATCGGCACCTGGACGCCGAGCACGTTGATTTCGTTGTCGCACACGCCGAGCGCGGCGTTGACGTTGTGCAGCACGTCGGTGTTGTTCAGGTTGAGCAGGCCGAGCTGGTCGGTGTGACCACCGTGGTGGTGGTCGTGGCCGTCCGGCGTGGCGGCGGCCGCAACGCCACCGGCCAGGAATGCGCCAGCCGCCATCGCAGCGGTGACGAACCCGATCTTCTTCAGCATTTGTTCTCCTTGATCAGTCGGTGCATCGGACAGGACGGCGACAAGGTGTGTGTGCTCCGTCCCGCGTGGGGGAAATGTACTGAGATAATGGGACGAATTCCACCGCACGCCACCATTGGGTGCCCACCGCGAGCCGCTGACCGGGCAGTGATTGGCCCGATCGGGTCAGCAGGGTTTATCGCGGGAAAAAAGATTTCCGTTGAAACGAGCGGGATTCGCACACTCGTTCATCGCACAACCACTCCAAGAAACGCCGCGGATACGAAGAGGAAGCCGTAGGCTCGGAACCACGGAACGCGTTCCCTCGACCCCGGGAGCGGGTATCCGGCTGGTGAACCGGCGGGGTGTGAACCCCTCAGCCGAGCCCGCAGCCGGGCGACGCACAACCTCGCCGGTTCCCAGCTCCCGTCAAGCCGGTCCGGTCAGCAGGTGACGGCACAACACCGCGCGGACCGCGTTCTCGGTGTCCTCATCGGACAGTCCACGGCCGGCGTCGCTGCCGGCGGCCACGACGACCGCGGCCACGTCGCGGAGCTTGACGTTGCTCAGCTGCGACACGGTGACCAGCACGCCGAACGCCTCGGCGGCGGGGCAGCCCCGCAGCAGCATCACCATGCCCTTGGCCTGCTCGATCACCGGCTGGGACGACAGCGCCTCGCGCAGCTGCGCGTTCTCGGCCGCCGGGTCGACGTCACCGGCCACGGTCGTCCTCCCCTGCTCTTCTACGCACAGCGAAAAGCCGCCGCGCGGAAAACTGCATCCGCGCGACGGCTTCTTCCCACCGGGTCGGTCAGTGGCCCTGGGCCGTCCCGCCGTCCGCGATGCTGCCGCTGGCGCAGTTCGACGGCGTCGAGCCTTCGGCTTCGTGCGCCCCCGGCGACAGGATCGGGACGTCGATCCCCTCGGCGACATCGTGCAGCGGAACCTGCACCCCGAGCACGTTGACGTCGTCGTCGCAGACGCCGCCGACCACGTTCACGTTGTGCAGCGCGTCCAGGCTCTGCACGTTGGCCAGGCCGAACTGCTCACTGTGGTCGACCGGGTGGCCCGAGACGGTGACATCGGTCGCGGAGGCCGAGCCGCCGAACGCGGCCAACCCGGCGGCCAGTGCGGTCGCGACGAATCCGAGCTGCTTGATCACGAGAAAGAACTCCTCAACTGCCCACCCCGGCACGGGGCGGTACTTCACGGCGCAACCCGTGGCTGCGCCATTCCGGAAAACCATTCATTCCGCCGAAGCGGAAACTCACTCGCCCTGGCTGGTGCCGCCGTCGGCGAGCCCGCCGGAGGCGCAGTTGTACGGCGACTCGCCACTCGCCTCGCTGGCACCCGGCGACAGGATCGGCACGCCGATGCCGTTGAGCGAGTCGTGGATCGGCACCTGGACACCGAGCACGTTGATGTCGTTGCCGCAGAGCCCGAGGGTGCCGTTGACGTTGTGCAGCGCGTCGGTGTTGTTCAGGTTCACCAGGCCGACCTGACCGGTGTGGTCGTAGCCGTAGCCGCCGTGGTGGTGGCCGTGCTCTTCGTCCGGCGTCCCGGCGGCCGCGATCCCACCGGTGACGAAAGCCCCGGCCGCCATGGCGGCGGCGACGAAGCCGATTTTCTTCAGCATGGATTCTCCTCAATAAGACAATTGCCGAGGCGGCATTCAAGGCATTGTTCCGCCTCGGTGGGAAAAACGTACTGATGGCCCGCCGGGCGTTCCAGCCGATTCACCGATCGTGTGGGGTGAGCGAACCCCTGACCGGGGTTCGTATAGCCCGAACGGGTGGCCCCGGCGGCGGGCCGCCAGGTCGTCCGAAGACGACGCGGGTGATCACCGAGCCATTACTACGCAACGTGTTCTTCGAGCGAGACACCACGATGCGTCACGCTTTGGAGTTGCTCAACGCGGGCAGATCGATGTCTCAGCGTGACGAATTCCCGAACCCCATCCTTCGAAAGTGAAGCCACTTCCGCGTTCCTACGCTTTACCGGGTCACCCGGTACGCGGGGCGGGACATGAGGAGTGGTTCGTGGTGGATTACGCGGTGCTCGTGGCGTCCGCGGTGCTCTACGCGGTGGGGATCGTCGCGCAGAGCGTCGCCGCCCGGCGGGCCGGGAACCGGCCGGGCACGGGACTGGGCCTGCTGGCCCGGCTCGCCGCCGATCGCCTGTACCTGCTGGGTTTCGCCGGTCAGCTGGGCGGTTTCGCGCTCGCGTTCTTCGCGCGCGCATCCCTGCCGCTGTACCTGGTCCAGGCCGCGTCGTCGTCGGCCATCGGGCTGGCGACCGCGTTCGGGGTCTTCGTCCTCGGGTGGCGGATCCGCACCGGGGAAGCGATGACGCTGGTGCTGCTGGCTTCCGGGCTGGTCGTGCTGGCCGGGGCCTCGTCGGCCTCGGTCGCCACCGACCTCCCGGCCGCCGGGGTCGCCGCACTGGCGGTCGTGGTGCTCGGCACCGGGCTGGCGATGATCCCGGCGGGCCGGGCGGGGACGTTCCTGCCGGCCGCGGTCCTGTCCGGGGTCGCGTTCGCCGTCGTGGCGGTCGCCAGCCGGACCCTCGCGCACCTCGATCTCCTTGCCCTGCCGGGAAATCCGCTGACCTGGCTGATGCTGGCGGCCGCGGTGCTCGGCCAGGCTTCGATGGCGGCCGCCCTGCAGCGCGGGCCGGCGGCGGCGGTCGTGGCCACCGCCGACGCGACCACGATCGTGCTGGCGTCGGTCACCGGCATCGCCGTCCTCGGCGACCACGTCGTCGCCGGACAGGGGGCGTGGGTCGCCACCGGCCTCGCCGTGGTCGTGTGCGGTGTCCTGCTGCTCGGCGTGCAGTCCCGCGCCGGCGCCCCCGCCCTCGCGGGGGAAGCGGCGTGAGCCCGCGGCCGCTCGCGAGCGTCTCGATCGACCTCGACAACCTGTGGGCCTACCTCAAGACCCACGGTGATCCCGGCTGGCGCGACCGGCCCAGTTTCCTGCCGTCCGCGGTGCCGCGGCTGCTGGAGATCCTCGGCGAACAGGGCCTGACGACGACGGTCTTCGTCGTGGGCGCCGACGTCGTCCGCGAAGACGGTGCCAAGGCGGTCGCCGAGATCGCCGCGGCCGGGCACGAGGTGGCCAACCACTCCTTCGGCCACGAGCCATGGCTGCACCGCTACTCCCGCGAGCGGCTCGAGGACGAGCTGAGCCGGACCGAAGCCGCGATCACCGCCGCGGGCGCGCCCCGGCCGAGCGGGTTCCGCGGTCCCGGCTACAGCGTCACGCGGGATCTGGTCGAGCTGCTCGCCGAACGCGGCTACGCCTACGACGCCAGCACGCTGCCGACGTGGATCGGCCCGCTGGCCCGCGCGTACCACAACCGCACGGCGAAGACTTCGGAAGAAGGGGCCGGCGAGCTGTTCGGCGGCGTCTCCCGGGTGCTGGCCCCCGTGCACGCCCACCGCTGGCAGACGTGCACGGGCAGCGCGCTGGTCGAGCTCCCGGTGACGACGATGCCGCTGCTGCGCACGCCGATCCACGGTGCGTACCTCCTGCAGCTGCACGCGATCTCGCCGCGGCTGGCCCGGGCGTACTTCCGGACGGCGTTGCGGCTCTGCCTCGTCCGCGGCGTGTCGCCTTCGCTGCTGCTGCACCCCACCGACGTCCTCGGCGCCGCCGACGCTCCCGGGATGGAGTTCTTCCCCGGGATGGCGGCACCGGGTGCGCGGAAGGTGGCCTGGCTCGGCTGGGTGCTTTCCGCGCTGCGGGAGCACTTCGACGTCGTCGGCACCGGGGAGTACGTCAGCCGGACGGTCGTGCGGCGCACGCGGCCGGTGACCAGATTGGACGCCAGAAGGTGACCATGGACCCGGCCCTTCGGGGGTCCGGGTGGCGGAGCCCCCGGCCCGGGGCGGAGCCCCGGATGACACGGGTCGTCAGGCCTGCCCGGCGCGAGAACCTCGAGGCGAACCTGCTGCGGTTCCTCGCGTGCGCGACCGTCGCTTTGGCGCCGGTCGAGGGTTACCTGACGGCCGTGCAGAGCCAGCTCGGCAAGGTCGCGCCCGCCTTGCTGACCGTGGTCTGGCTCGCCGTGCGGATCCGCCACCGGCAGCCGCCAAGGCCGACCCCGCTGCACGCCGTCCTCGCGCTGCTCGCCGTCGTGCTGGCGGTGACCGCGTCCGTGCACGCGGCGGGCCCGTTCACCGCGGAGTACACCGTGCGCTGGCTGCCGTTCCTGGTGGTCACCGCGGTGCTCGCGGACGTCGCGAGCCGGGAGGTCCCGATCCGGTGGCTGCTGCTCGCGGCAGCCGCGGGCGCGACCGCCGCCGGCGCGGGTGCCCTCTACAGCCTGGTCGCCGAGGGCGAAGCGCGCGCGAGCGGGCCGCAGCCGGATCCGAACGACCTGGCCTACTTCCTCGTCGCGGCGGTGCCCCTGCTCGCGGCGCTGCACCGCCGGGGCCGGGGCGCCGTCCTGACGGCCGCGGGCATCGTCCTGGTGGCCGGCGCGACGGCGACGTTCTCCCGCGGCGGCGCGCTCGGGCTGACCGCCGCGGTCGGCTGGCTGCTGCTGCGCCGGGTGCTGCCGTGGCAGGTGCTCGCCGCCGCGGCCGTGGCGGTCGCCGGGCTGGGGCTGGGCGCGTGGGCGTTCGCCGGGCCGCAGCTGGACCGGGCCCTGCAGGAGAAGAGCTTCATCGCGGCGTCCAATGTGGACACGCGGGAACTGCGCTGGCAGGCGGCGGCGCGGATGCTGACCGCCCATCCGGTGCTCGGCGTCGGCCCCGGCGGGTTCCGCGAGCACTACGCCGCCGAGTCGCACAACGCCGAGGTCGACGAGCAGACCCCGGTGGCGCACGACATGTACCTCGAGGTCGCCGCGGAACTCGGCCTGCCCGGGTTCGCGCTGTTCGCCGGGGTGGTCGTCACCGCCGCGGTGGCGAGCGAGCGGACGGTCCGCCGGGCCGGCCCCGGCGCGCGGCGGACGGAGGCGGTCGCGATCCAGGCGTCGCTGCTGGCCGTCCTGGTGACTTCGACGTTCCTGTCCGAGCAGTACTACCTGCCGCTGTGGTCGCTGGCCGCGCTCGCCGTCGCGGCCGAAGCCCGGGTCCGACGAGAAGGAGAGGGAAGCGCCGATGCGGGTGCTGCACGTGATCAGTGAGATGGGGGCGGGCGGGGCGGAGACGCTCGTGGCCGGCATGGTGGCCCGCGGCGAGGAGTACGGCTGGGTGTCCGCCGTCGCCAGCGGCGGGGGCTTCCGCGCCGACGCGCTGGCCGCGGGCGGCACGCCGACGTTCCCCGTGCCGCTCGCCCGCCGCAGCAAGGCGGGCGTGCTGAAGGCGGCCTGGGCCACCCGCCGCGCGATCGCGCGGTTCCGGCCCGACGTCGTGCTGGCCCACAACGTCGGCGCGAGCCTGGTGGCCCGCCTCGCGCTCGTCCCCGGGCGGCGGCCGATCACCGTCTTCCACGGCGTCGCCGAACCGGACTACGCCGCGGCGGCGCGGATCCTGCGCCGCACCTCCGGCCAGGTCGTCGCGGTCTCCGCCGCCACCGCGGACCGGCTGGAGGCGTCGGGGCTGGAGCGTCCGGTGGTGATCCGCAACGCGGTGTTCCCGAGGCCGCCGGTGTTCGGCCGCGCGGAGATCCGCGCGTCCCTCGGTGTCCCGGAGCGGACGCCGGTCGCGCTCTGCCTGGCCCGGCTGGAACCGCAGAAACGCCACGACGTGCTGCTCGACGCCTGGGCCGCGGTCAGCGGCGACGCCGTGCTGTGGCTGGCCGGCGACGGCAGCCTGCGTCCGGAGCTGGAGCGGCGCGCGCAGGAGCTGGGCCGCCGGGTCGAGTTCCTCGGCACCCGCGCGGACGTGCCGGACCTGCTCGCCGCGGCCGACGTCACGGTGCTGACCAGCGACTGGGAAGGCCTGCCGCTGGCGGTGCTGGAGTCGATGGCGGCCGGCCGGCCGGTGGTCGCGACGGACGTCGGCGGGATCGCCGGGGTGCTGGCCGGCGGCGGCGGGATCGTGGTGCCGCCGGCGGATCCGGCCGCGACGGCCGCGGCGCTGAGCACCCTGCTGTTCGACTCGGCGGCGCGGGAAACCGCGGCGCTCGAAGGAATCCGGGCTGTCGAACGCGACTACGACCCGCACACGCTCATGAAGTCCTACGACGAGTTGCTCCGAGGTGCCCGATGAAGTACCGCAGTGTTGTCTCGAGCGTCGCCGTCGCGCTGCTGGTGGGTGCGCTCGTGCTGATCGTGGGCCTGACGCGCGGCGCGGAGTACCAGGGCCGGGTGAGCCTGCTCGCCGGCCCCGCCGCGGCGGACGGTGCTCCTTACGGCGAGGTCGTGTCGCTGGCGTTGCCGGCGCTGGTCGAGCTGGCCCGCAGCCCGTCGGTGCTTTCGGCCGCGGCCCCGGTGTCCGGGTACCGCCCCGACGAGCTCGCGGAGCACGTGTCGGTCGAGCTGGTCCCGGCATCGGGCCTGGCGCGGCTGTCGGTGCGAGCGGCGTCGCCGGAGCAGGCGGGCGCGACGGCGCTGGCGCTGGGCAAGGCGATGATCGACGCGGATCTCCTCGCCCCGGCCGGGAAGCTGCGGACGCTGGACGCGCGGCCGGAGGTGCTGACGGTGGCACCGGACGTGCCGCTGGTGGGCGGGCTGGCCCTGGTCGGCGCGGTCGCCGCCGGGCTGGCGACGGCCGCTCTGCGCCGGTTGACCCCGCTCGGGGCCGGCCCGGGCCCGGTGCGCCGGGCACTGGCGGCGGCGGGAGTGCACCGCCCGGTGACGGTTCTGCAGGAGGCGGACCCATCGGCGGCGGACCGGCTGGCGGTGCTCTGCCGCGCGGCCGGACGGCCGGTCCGCGTGCTGCCGGTGACACCCGAGCTGACCGAGACGGCGGCCAAGCTGGCGGCGGGATTGCCGGAGGAGCACGGAGACGGCGCCTCGGTGGTGGCCGTGACGGCGGCGGGCCGCAACCAGGCGGACCTGACCGCGACGGTGGCGGTGCTGCCGGCGGACGCGGTGCTGGTGGCGGTGGTGCAGGCATGACCTCACGGCCACACCCGGTTCCCGGCGCGCTGTCCACGCCGGGCCGAACACGTCCCGCCCTCCTTGCGACGGTGGTGCAGGCATGACCTCACGGCAAGACACCGCCACTGCCCCCACCTCCCCCGGGCGCCACCGGCGACTCGGTCGCGATGGTGCCTCGCAAGACACCGCCACCGACCGGCGACCGGCCCTCAGCCGCGGCGCGGGCATGTCCCGGAGGCAGCGTCTCGTCCTCCTCCTCGCGACCCTCGCCGGCGGCCTGAGCACCTGGCACGCCGTCTCCCCTTCGTGGCGAGTCCCGTTGCCCACCCCCGCCGTCCTCGGCGAAGAACGGCTGCAGGACTTCCGCGATGCCCTCTACTTCCCCATCCGCGAGTTCCTCGCCGGCGGCAACCCCTACGACCCCGCCGCGATGTTCGCGCACTGGCCGGTGCGCCAGGATTTCAACCTCTACCAGCCCTACCACCTCCTCCTGCACGCTCCGTTCGCGCTGCCCGGCTACCGCGCCGGCGCCGTCGCGTTCACCTTCTTCTCGCTGCTGCTGCTCATCGCGCTCGCCGCGGTGGCCGCGCACGCCGTCCGGCGGTACGTTCCGGTGCCGTTCGCCGTCACCACCGCCGTCGTCGCCGCGCTGCTCGTGACCAGCCAGGTCGGGAAGGCCCAGCTCTTCGTCGGCCAGGTCAACCCGCTGATCGCCCTCGGCGCGGCCGGTGCCGTGCTCGCCCGGCGCGACCGGCCCGGGTGGGCGGCCGTCGCCCTCGCGTTCGCCTGGCTCAAGCCCCAGTACGGCTTCCCGCTGGCCGTCCTGCTGTTCGCCCGCGGCTCGCGGCGGGTCGCCTTGCTCGGCACCGCCATCGCCGCGGCCGCCAGCCTGCCCGTCGTCGTGCTCCTCGTGGTGCGGAGCGGCGGCATCGGGCCGTTCCTCGACGTCGTCGTCGCGAACCTCGACCACGCGCGCGGTACCGACTACGGCGCCGTGGATTCCGTGACCGCACAACGCATCGACGTCGCCGCGGTGCTGTTCCGGGTCACCGGCTGGGCGCCCTCCGGCGGCGAGCTGGTGGTGCTGGCCGGCGTGCTCGTCGCGAGCGCGCTGCTCATCCGGAAGACCAAAGAGCCCGTCGCCGACCTGCTGACCCTCCTCGCCGTGGTGGTCTGCGTGGTGCACCAGCCCGGCGACGTGCTGATCGCCGTCCCCGCGATGGCCGCGGTGGCCGCGCTGTGGTGGCACCACCGCGGCGAACGGGGCTGGGGCGCGGCAGGCTTGGCCGTCCTCGCGCTCGCCGTCCCCTTCGCCCATTTGTACACAGTGGACACTCTGGTGGTCTCGGTGCTCGGGTCGCGGACGGCGGTCACCGTGGACGGGGTCGCGGTGGTCCTCGCGTGGGGCCTCGCCGTGGTCGCCGCAAGCCGGGTGCGGGCACCGTGACGGCCGCGCTCGGGACCCGCGCGGTCCGCGGCTCGCTGTGGCTGGGCGTGGTCAACCTCGTCAGCAAGAGCAGCCAGATGCTGGTCACGCTGGTGCTGGCCGCCCTGCTCACCGAGGGCCAGCTCGGCGCCGTGGCGCTCGCGGTGGCGCTGGTCAACCTCGGCCAGGTCGTCCAGTCGATCGGGGTCTACGACGTCATCGGGCGCACCGAGCGCGACGCGCGCCGGACGGCGGGGACGGTCCTGACGCTGAGCGTCGGCGCCGGGATCGTCCTGGCCGTCGCGCTGGTGGCCGCGGCCGGCCCGCTCACGGCGTTGCTCGGCACGCCGGACGCCGCCGGGCTGGTCCGGCTGGCCGCACTCGGCCTGCCGTTCTCGGCGGCGGGCGGGGTGCAGATGGGCCTGATGCACCGGGAGCTCGACTTCCGGCGACGGCTGCTGCCCGACGGCGGGAGCGCCGTGCTGGGCGCGGTGCTGACCGTCGTGCTCGCCGCGTGCGGTGCCGGGCCGCTGTCGCTGGTGCTCGGCCTGCTGGCCACGGCGGTGACGCAACCGCTGCTCGGCGCGCTGGCCCGCGGCGGGGTACGGCCGTGCTGGGACGCCGCGGCGGCGCGCGAAGTGCTGGGCTGGGTGACCGTGGTGGGACCGGCCGCGGTCGTCGGCGCGCTGCTGGTCAACCTCGACTACTTCGCGGTCGGGCACGGGCTCGGGGCGGACGCGGTCGGCGTCTACTCGCTGGCGTACCGGCTCGCCTGGGTGCCCTACATCATGGTGGCGGTCGTCCTCGGCGCGGTCGCGTTCCCGGTGTTCACGCGGTTGCGGCGTGAGGGGGCGCCCCTTGCCGGGGCGGTCACCCGGTTCACCCGCGCGGTGCTGGTGGTGACCGGCGGCTTGTACCTGGCGCTCGCGGTCCTCGCCGGCCACGTCGTGCTGCTGGGCGAGCGGTGGGCGGGCGCGGCCGGTCCGCTGGTGCTGCTGTCCGGCTACGGCGTGGGGATCTGCCTGCTGCAGATCTGGTACCAGGCGGTGAAGGCGACCGGGCACGTCCGGCGTTATCTGGCGCTCGAGTCGACGCACCTGGTGCTGCTCGCGGTGGGCCTGGCGGTGCTGACCCACGCGGGGATCGGAGCGGTGGCCTCCGTGCAGTGTGCAGCGGCCTGGCTGGTGGTACCGGTGGCGTGGCGGGTGCTGGCGGGGCTCGGCGTGGCGCCGTCGGTGGCGGAGCTGGGCGGGATGTTCGCCCGCGTCACGCTCGCTTGCGTGGCAGGCGCGGTGCCGGCGGTGGTCCTGGGCCGGTGGTTCGGGGACTCGCTGCCGGGAGTGGTGGCCGAAGCCGCGGTCCTCGTCGCCGGGTACGCCGGGGCGACCCTGCTGCTGCAGCGGAGTGCGCTCGCCGAACTGCGCCGGGGAGGCCTGCGGTGAAGCTCGCGCACGTCTCCCAGCCGGTCACCGCGGGTGTCGCCGTCGTCGTCCTGGAACTCGCCGTGGCGCAGCGGGACCGCGGCTGGTCCGTCACGATCGTCTGCCCACCGTCCGGCTGGCTCGCCGGACGCGCCCGCGAACTCGGCATCGAAGTCCGCGGCTGGGCCGCGCGCCGCGCGCCGGGTCCCGGCTCGGTCACCGAGGCGCTGCGGCTGCGGCGGCTCCTGGCCGACCTCGACCCCGACGTCGTCCACCTGCACAGCTCCAAAGCGGGCCTCGCCGGCCGGCTGGCCGTGCGCGGCGGCCGCCCGACGGTGTTCCAACCGCACCTGTGGTCCTTCGAGACGGCCGGCGGCCCCCTGCGCCGCGCGTCCGCCGCGTGGGAACGCCTCGCGTCGCGGTGGACCGACCTCGTCGTCTGCGTGAGCGACGACGAACTGGCCGCCGGCCGGGCCGCCGGGGTGACCGCCGAGGCGGAAGTCGTCTGCAACGGCGTCGACACCACCCGGTTCGTCCCCGGCGACCGGACCGCGGCACGACGGCGGCTCGGGCTGCCCGAACACGCGCCGATCGCCGTCTGCCTCGGCCGGCTCGCCGAGCTCAAGGGCCAGGACCAGCTGCTGTCGGCCTGGCCCGCGGTGCTGCGGCGGCTGCCGGACGCGCAGCTCGTCTTCGCCGGCGACGGGCCGATGGGCCCGGTGTGGCGCGAGCGGCACCCGGTGGCGGGGCACGCGTCCGTGCGCTGGCCGGGGCACACCGACGAGCCGGCGGCCTGGTACACCGCCGCGGACGTCGTCGTCCTCCCCTCGCGCGCCGAGGGCATGGCGCTGGTGCCGCTGGAAGCGATGGCGTGCGCGCGGCCGGTCGTCGCGTTCGACGTCGGCGGGATGCGCCAGAGCGTCGCGGACGCGGGCGCGGTGCTGCCGCCCGGCGACGTCGGCCGGCTCGCCGACGCCGTCGCCGCGCGCCTCGCCGACCCCGGGCTGGCCCGGCGCGAAGGCGAACGCGGCCGCCGCCGCGCCGAACTGTCCTTCGACCGGGGGCGGATGACCGACCAGATCGCCGCCCTCGTCGACAAACTCACCCCACCGGAGCGCCTCTCGTGACCCGCATCGCCTACCTGCTCACCCAGGACCGCGGCGGTCCGGTGGACGTCACCGTCCGGCTGGCCGCGACGCTGGCCGCCGACGGCCACGACGTCCGCGTCTTCGGTCCCGTGCCGGCGCGGGGCGCTTCGCTGCTCGGCGGCCACCACGAGGAACTCGCGGTGGCCGACAAGGAAGACCTCGCGGCGGCGGGCCGGGCGCGGGCGGCGCTGCGGGCGTGGCGGCCCGACGTCGTGCACGCGCAGGACCGGCGCGCGGGGCTGGTGATCGCGGGGCTGCGGTTCGCCCGCGGCACCCGGCCGGCGCTGGTCCAGACCTACCACGGCGTGCCCGACGACGTCGCGGAGCCGTGGTTCCGGGGCGAGCGCGGGGCGGCCGGGCCGTCGGGGTACACGCGGACGGTGCTGGCCGCGGACGCCGTCGTCGCCCGCGTCCTGGACCGGACGATCGTGCCGGCCGAGGCGATGGGGGCCTTCCTGCGCCGTCGCCTGCGGGTGCCCGCCGGGCGGCTGGCGCACGTCGACAACTGCGTGTCCCCGGCCGAACCGGACCCGCCGCGGGGGCCGGTGCGCCACCTCGTCTTCGCCGGGCTTCTGGTGGAGCGCAAGGGCGTGCTCGACCTGCTGGCGGCGTTGAGCGTGCCCGGCGTGCTGCCCCCGGACGCGCGGCTGACGGTGGTCGGCGACGGCCCGGAACGCGCGGCGGCGGAGCGGGCCGCCCGGCAGCCGCCGCTGGCGGGGCGCGTGACGTTCCTCGGCTTCCGGCCGGACGTCCCCGCCCTGCTCGCCGGCGCGGACGCGCTGGTTCTGCCGTCCACAATGGAGCAGCAGCCGCTGGTGGTGGCCGAAGCGATGGCCGCGGGCAAGCCGGTCCTGGCCACGGCCACCGGCGGCGTCCCGGCCATGCTCGACGTCCCGGGCGCGCCCGCGTTCCTGGCCCCACCGGGCGACGTCCCGGCACTGGCCTCGCGGCTACGCGCGCTGTTCGCGGAGCCGGACCCGGGCCGCCTGGGCCGGCTCCTCGCCGAACGCGCCCACACCCGCCACCACCCGGAGGCCTGCGCCCGCCGGCACCTGGACCTCTACGACCGGCTGACGACATCGTGTCGTCCCGCCAATCACGCGTGATGGCCCTTCAATCACGCGAGATGACCCTCCGATCACCGGGCTCCGCGTGATCCGAGCCCGAACTCGCGTGATCCCGGACGGAACTCACGTGATTGAAGGCGGAACTCGCGTGATTGAGGGGTCGACACGAGTTTGGTCACCTTGCCCAGAGCAAACCGATCCGGAACTCGTCGCGGGTGATCCGCCAGGTGCCGCGTTTCACGAGTTGCTGCGGGTCGACCAGGACGACCGCGTCCGCGGCCTGCAGGGTGAGCGAGGGCGGGGGCGGGGTCGACGTCGGAGCCGAGGTGGGTGGCGAGGTCCGGGTGGGGGTGGTGGTTCGCGTGGGGGTCGGGGCGGGGGCGGGGGCGCCGGGGGCGACCAGGCCCTCCGGGGGCTCCACCGTCTGGGTGGACGCCGTTGTGTTGACCGCGACCCAGCCGTGGGTGAACGTCCGGGTCCAGACGCCGTTGGCCAGCCGGCTCGCCGCGTCGATCGCTTCGCCCAGCCCGGAATCCTGCAACGTCGACCACTCCGGCGCGCGGTAGTCGTCGGTGGTCGCGCGGGTCCAGCACGTGCGGGGGCCGGCGAGCAGGGCCGCGCTCGCGTAGCCGGACCGCTCCTCGCGCGCGTTGTGCGTCCGCGTCACCAGCAGCAGCAGGGACTCGCCGAGGGCGGCCTGGGCGCGCAGCTCCTGGAACTCGTTGCCGCGGAAGGTCAGCAGGCCGCCGGTGCCGCCGTTCTCGCGGAACCCGAAGTTCTCCTCCATCGCGCCGCCGAAGCGGGAGTGCGCGGTCCAGCGGCCCGGCACCAGGTGCGTCTCGGACACGTTGGGCACCATGAGCTTCTGCGCGTTCGTGAGGGCGTCACCGGCCTTGGACAGGAACGCGTCGAGGCCGTCGCGGAGCTTGCGGTCGGTCTCCGCGACGTTCGCCGTGCCCGCGAGCACCGCGGACGAATAGTGGCTCAGTGAGTTGAAGTCGTTGTCCGCGAGCACCCCGTCCCAGCCTTCGCGGGTCACCTCCGCCACGACGGCGTCGGTCCAGGCCTGCTGGTAGTCCGGGCTCCACACGGTCATCTGCCAGTGCCGCGGGTACCCCTGCCACTCGATCCGCCGCCCGTTGACGTCCTGGGCGAACCACTCCGGATGGTGCTCCTGGGCGGCGACGTAGCCGATCCCGCTCGGCAGGAAGATCGCGTCCTGGCCGCCGTCGACCGCGCCCGGGTAGTTGCGCGTGCTCGACAAGTCCTTGTACACCAGCACCTTCACCCGCGGGTTGAGCTGGTGCAGGCGGCGCATGGCCGCCCCCTGGTCGGCGTTGAGCACCACGACCTGGTAGCGCTTGGCCGCCTGCTCGATCTCCGGCGACGTCGGCGGCCGGCCGATCCCGTACCACCACGCGCAGGGCGCGAGCGGCTTCGGCGGCGGTGCCGCGATCTCCTGCGCCGAACTGGCGACGCAGCCGGCCAGGCAGCCGGTCAGCAGCACGAACGCGGCCGTCCAGCACGCCACCGGGTGGTGGCGCATCAGCGTTGCCTTCGGCACAGCAGTTCTCCCACCGTGAGGATGATGATCTTGACGTCGAGCCACAACGACCAGTTCGCGATGTAGTAGTTGTCGTAGCGCGCCCGGTCCGCGATCGAGGTGTCGCCGCGCAGGCCGTGCACCTGCGCCAGGCCGGTCAGCCCGGTCGGCACCCGGTGCCGGGCCCAGTACAGGTCGTGGACGGCGGAGAACTCGTGCACGAACACCGGCCGCTCCGGCCTCGGGCCGACCAGCGACATCTCCCCGCGCACGACGTTCCACAGCTGCGGCAGCTCGTCCAAAGAGGACCGGCGCAGGAAGCGGCCCACCGGGCCGACCCGGTGGTCGCCCACGACCGACCAGCGGGTCTGCGAATCGTCGACGACGGCCTGCCGCACGCTGCGCAGCTTGTAGAGCACGAACGTGCCGCCGTCCATCCCGACGCGCACCTGCCGGAAGAAGACCGGGAACCCGCTCTCCACCGCGACGGCGAGCGCGCAGACCGCGATGACCGGGGCGAGGACGACGAGCGTGGCCGCGGCCAGCGTCGTTTCGACGACGCGCTTGACCCACCAGCTCGGCCGCCGGGTCGGCGCGCCGCCCAGCCACACCAGCGGGTAGCTGCGGAGCCGGTCGACGCCCGGCCCGTCCGGGCAGAGCTCGAACAGGTGCGGCAGCACCAGGGTGACGCAGCCGAGGCGGTGGGCGGTGATGGCGGCGTCGACGATCGCGCCGTCGCGGTCGTCGGCGGGGGCGAGGATCACCGTGCCCGCGCGCAGCCGTGCGATGGCCCCGGTGAGGTCGCCGTCGATCCGTTCGACCGGCAGGCCGTCAGGCACCGGTTCCGGGCCGGACGCCGCGACGCCGACCGGCAGCAGCCCGAACTCGGGGTGCTCCAGCATGGTGCGGACCAGCTCGCCGCCGATCCGGCCGGACCCCACCACGACGGCCCGGTCGCAGCGGCGCAGCCGACGGCGGCCCCACCGGCCGAACGCGAAGACCGCGGGCCGGACCGCTTCGCTGAGCACGGCGAAGCAGAGGACCACCTCCTGCATCCGCGCCGTTTCGTCGCCGTCCATCCCGGCCACCAGCCCGAAGCCGGTGACGAGCGCGAACGCCAGCGCGGTGGCGGTGACCGAACGCGGCAGGTCCTGCAGCCAGGAGAGCCAGAGGCGGCGGCGGTGGACGCGGGCGGCCACCCGGGCTCCCGCGAGGGCCGCGGCGGTCACCGCGGCGCACACCGGGCCGGGCCCGGTCCGCAGCACCGCGGTCAGCCAGGCGGCGCCGTCGACGACGACGAGCAGCACGGCCACGGCGTTGACCCTGGCGAGCAGCGGACGGGCGCGGACGGCGTCCCGCGGCCGGTCGCCCGGCCGGACCCGCCGCTGGGCCGGCACCGCTTCGGTGACGACCGTGTCCCTGAGTTCAGTCACCGGTCTCGACCTCTACTTGACATGAGGGTTCCATTCTCGCTTTCTTCACGACTCAGCCATTCGAGGCAACACCGGCACGATCGAGTGAATTTTTCCGCAAACGTCGGGAAATGCACTCGATCGGGGCGTCCAGCAGACCCGATCCGGTGATTTCCGGAAACACCACGTAGTTCTGATGACGCGCATCCTTCCGAGGGATTTCCGGGGCCACTAAAGAAACCACACAACATAGCCGAATAGGACTGGACGGCCGCACCAAACCCGAGTCCGGACGGGTGACGGGCAAAAACGAAGACAAACCAGACGAGGGGAACCGTGGCGCGCGAAGAAACCACCCTGGCCACACTGTCCGAACCGGACCGCACTGGAGCGGATCCCACCGGGGGACGGACCGGCGGACGGGCGCACGTCGTGCTGCCCGCGTTCAACGAAGAAGCGTCCCTGCCGCCGCTGCTGCGCCGGCTCGCCGACGTGGCCCGCACCGAGCAGGTCACCGTCTGGGTCGTCGACGACGGTTCCGCCGACGCCACGGTCGCCGTGGCCGGGGCGGGCTACGGCGGGCTCGACGTCCGCGTCGTGCGGCACCTGGTGAACCTCGGGCTCGGCCGCGCGGTGCAGTCGGGGCTGCGGGCGGCGCTGGAGGAAGCCGGTCCCGACGACGTCGTCGTCGTGATGGACGCCGACGACACGCACGACCCGGCGCTGATCCGCGCGCTGCAGGCGGAGATCACCGCCGGCGCGGACGTCGCCATCTGCTCCCGGTTCGTCCCGGGCGGCGACGACCGGACCGCCCCGTTCGGGCGGCGGCTGCTGTCCCGCGGCGCGGCGCAGCTGTTCCACCGCACCCTCGACGTCGACGGCGTCCGGGACTTCACCAGCGGCTACCGCGCCTACCGGGCGTCGCTGCTGGCCCGCGCCTCCGCCCACTGGGGCGAGCGGCTCATCGAGGAGCAGGGCTTCGCCTGCATGGTGGAGCTGCTGCTCAAGCTGCGCCACTGCCGCCCGGTGATCACCGAGGTTCCGCTGGCCCTGCGGTACGACCGCAAGCAGGGACCCAGCAAGCTGAAGCTGCGGCGGACCGTCGTGCAATACCTGAAACTGCTCGCGCGCGACCGGCTGAGCCCGGCGCCCTACCGGAAGCTGTGACCCGGTGACCCCTCCCGACTCCGCGCACGTCGCCGTGATCGGCGGCGGCATCTGCGGCCTCGCCGCCGCCCACCGCCTCGCCCTCCGCGGCACCCGCGTGACCCTGCTCGAAAGCAGCGATCAGCTCGGCGGCCTCGGCACCTTCTTCGCCCACGGCGACCAGTGGGTCGAGCGCTTCTACCACTGCATCATGCCTTCCGACGCGAGCCTGCTGGCGCTGCTGGGCGAGCTGGGCCTGCGGGACGCCGTGCGGTGGCGCGAAACGACGATGGGCATGGTCGTCGACGGCCGCCGCCACCCGTTCAACTCCCCGCTCGACCTGCTCCGCTTCTCCCCGCTGCGCCTGCACGACCGCGTGCGCTTCGGCGTGGTTTCGCTGCTGCTGCGCCGGTTGGGGCGGGACCGCGACCTCGACACGCTGCGCACCGAGGACTGGCTGCGGGGGCTCTACGGCGACGTCGTCTGGGAGCGGCTCTTCGCGCCGATGTTCGGCTCGAAGTTCGGACCGTCCTTCGGGGACGTTCCGGCGTTGTACCTGTGGCAGCGGCTCGGCCGCGAGCGCAACGTCGCCACCCGTGGCTACCCGGACGGCGGGTACAAGACGATCATCGACGCGCTGCGGGCGTCGATCGAGCGGGCCGGCGGAGTGGTGCGCACCTCGGCGCCCGTCCGGCGGCTGCACAGCACCGGCGGCCGTTCGGTCCTCACGCTGACCGGCGGCGAGGTCCTGGACGCCGATCACGTGATCTCGACCGTGCCGCTGCCGCTGCTGCGGCGCATCGCCGACGAAGCGCTCGCCGCCCGGCTGCCCACGACCGACCTGCCCTACCAGGGCGTGGTCACCGGCGTGTTCTTCCTCCGGCAGCCGGTCACCGAGCACTACTGGACGCCGGTGCTGCACTCGGGCACGGAGTTCGACGGGGTCGTCGCCATGTCCGCGCTCGCCGGCCCCCACGACGGTCGCCACCTCGTGTACGTCATGCACTACACCGACCGCGACTCGCAGCTGTACCTCGACGACGACACCGCGATCGCCGCCCGCTGGTCCGCGCAGCTGCGCGGCCTGTACCCGGAGCTCGGCACCGACGGCATCGAGGAGGTGCGGGTGTTCAAGGCGCCCTTCGTGGAACCGGTGTACCCGCTGGGGTACCTGGCCCGGCGCCCGCCGGTGACCGTGGACGGCACCGGCCTCCTGCTGGCCACCACCGCCCACGTCTACCCGGACGTGACGAGCTGGAACTCGAGCGTCGCCTTGGCGAACGACGTCGTCGCGGCGCTGGCGGGTCAGCCCGCGGTCACCGAACCGGCCCGCTGATCGAGCAACGCGCCCAGCGCCGTCACGATTCGGGCGGAGGCGGACCCGTCGCCGTACGGTGACGGGAGGTGGCGGAGGCGCTCGCGGTGGCCGGCCACGCCGTCGAGCCACCGCGCCACCTCCGTGCCGATCGCCGGGCCGGGGAGCACCCGCGTGCCGAACGTTCCGGCGATCTCGGGGCGCTCCGTGCTGCGCCGGACCACGACCACCGGTCGCTTGAGGACACTCGCTTCCTCTTGGATGCCACCGGAATCCGAGACGAGCACCGCCGCTTCCGCGGCCAGCGCGAGGAACGCCGGATAGGCCTGGGGTTCCAGCTCGACGAGCGGGCCGAGCAGGTGCCGCAGGCCGAACCGCTCGACGCTCTTGGCCGTGCGCGGGTGCAGCGGGAACACGACCGGCAGCGGCAGGCGGCCCAGCTCGCGCAGGATCGTCCCCAGCCGCCCGGCGTCGTCGACGTTCTCCGGGCGGTGGATCGTGGCCAGCACGAACCGGTCGCGCTCCAGCCCGCGCGCCGCCAGCACCGCCCGCCGGTCGTCGGTGGCCGGGAGCGCGGCCTGCAGCGCTTCGACGACGGTGTTGCCGGTGACCGTGATCCGTTCGTCCGGGACGTTTTCCGCCAGCAGGTGGGCGCGGTTGAGCTCGGTCGGCGCGCAGCACAGGTCGGCGAGGTGGTCGATCAGGACGCGGTTGTGCTCCTCGGGCATCGCCCGGTCGTGGCTGCGCAGCCCGGCTTCGACGTGCACCAGCGGCAGATCGTGCGCGTTGGCCGCCAGCGCACCGGCGAGCGCCGACGTCGTGTCGCCCTGGACGACCACCGCCCGCCCGGGCCGGTCCGCCAGTACCTCGTCGACCGCGCTGACCGTCCGGCCGAGCTGGCCGCCGCGGCGGCCGGCGCCCACGCCGAGTTCGTGGAACCGGTCGGACGGCGGCAGGTCCGCGCGGATGCGCGAGTACAGCGAGCGGTCGTAGTGCTGTCCCGTGTAGACGACGGCGCACTCGCCGCCGAACACCCGCATCAGCGGGGCGAGCTTGATCAGTTCCGGCCGCGTGCCGCAGACCAGCGTGATTCCCCCGGTTCCGGTGGGCTGCGCCGCCGGGGAACTCCCGGTGACTTCACGGAAATCTGCGGTGGTCGTCGACATGCGGTGCGATCCTTTCGGGGGGTGAGTTCGCCGCACGCTACTCACCGGAACCGCGAAACCGGACACAACTCATTCCATCGTGTGACGACGCGGGGTGGCACCGGGGAAATGCGGACGCCCTAGGATGGGGCCGATCGGAATACCGGACAGGACGGCCCGCTCTTGCTCAAGAAATTCGTGGTACTGGCGCTCGTGGCCCTTTCGGCCACCGTTTCCGCCTCCGCTCCCCGTGCCGACGCCGCGCCGAACCTCCTGCTCCCCGACCTCCGCCAGGCCGTGCCGGGGTGCGCCGGCGGCAGTTCCGGCGAACTCCCGCTGTGCACCGCCTGGGACGTGTGCCCGGTGATCGACCCGGCCGCCCCCAACGGCCGCTGCGTCGCGCCGTCGGTGGCGAAGGCCGTCCGGCTGCGGTTCACCAGCGCGGAAGAGAACGTCGGCGACGGGCCACTGCTGCTGTACGGGCGCCGCGACAGCACCAAGCAGGAGACCATGACGGTCCGGCAGGCACTGCGCAACGGCACGGACGGCTCGATCCCGGACAGCTACGGGGCGGCGCAGCGCGCCACCGGGGCCTTCACGTACTACGAGCCGGCCCTCGCCCACCAGCACTGGCACCTGATGAACTTCGAGCGCTTCGCGCTGGTTTCCCCGCAGGGCAACACGGTGGTCACCGACCGCAAGAACGGCTTCTGCCTCGGCGACCGGTTCCGGGTGCACGACATCGGCGAGCTGAGGAACGTGCCGGGTGACACGGGAGCCGACGCCGCCCTCGCCAAAACGCTGCGCGGCAACATGTGCCGCCACCACGAGCCCACCGCGCTCGAGGTACTCGAGGGGATTTCGGTCGGCGCGGGCGACGACTACAAGTACCCGGTGGACTTCCAGTGGCTGGACATCACCCACGTCCCGACGGGCACGTACGACCTGGTGAACACGGTCAACGCCGACCAGACGCTGCTGGAGACGAACTACCGCAACAATTCTTCGGCGGTCGCACTGGCCATTGCGTGGCCGCTGGGAATGCCGGGGCCGGACGGGACGGTGCCGGCCGCGCCGGTGGTCAAGCTGCTGCGCAGTTGCCCGGGACAGCCCCGCTGCGCCTGAGCGGCCGGAGGTCCCTGTCCGGTTGCCGAGCCGCGGCGGCGGTGAGTGCGCCGTCGCGGAGCGGTTTCAGGGAGCCGGAACCGCGCGCTACCAGGGGCGGCCCGCCGTGAGGCGGGCCGTGAAGCCGGTTTCGTCGCGGTGCAACGTCACCTGGCTGCAGATCTGGTGGGCGATCCACAAGCCGCGGCCGCCGATGCTGCGGGCCGCCGGCAGCAGCCCGGCGAACGGGTCGGCCGGCCCTTCGCCAGCGTCGTGCACCGAGACGACCATCTGCCCCGCGCCCGCCCAGATCCGGACCCGGACCGGCGGGCGGCCGTGGCGCAGGGCGTTGTCCACGATCTCGCTCACCGCGAGGACGAGGTCGTCGACCTCCTCCTCGGGCAGGTCCACCGGGGCGATGGCGACGACCGCGCGGCGCGCGTCCGCGGGTCGGGGGTCGGCCAGCTCGGCCAGCGGTGGGGTGAGTTCGATCGGGAGCGGCGCCATCGGCCGCGGGCCGGCCAAGAAGGACAGCGGGTCGAGGTAGCCGGTGTTCGTGCGGTGGCCGCCGGGAGTGGCCACGAACGGGTGCGTCCGGGCTACGTCGTCGAGGACGTGCCGCGGTGTCTTGCGGATGTCGTACGCGCACATGCTGCGCAGCGGGAACTCGTCGTAGGCGTGGTTGACCGCCGACTCGTAGCGGGCCCACCAGTCCCACGACGTGTCGATCGCGGCCGGCGGGATCTCGCCGAAGATGCGGATCCCGGCCGCGCCGCCGGCGACGAACCCGGCCATCAGCTCGCGGTAGGACTTGATCGCCGCGGCCGGCCGCGCGTACAGGTCGCGGGTGGACAGGTACTCCACGCGCGCGGACGGTGGCAGGGCGCCGCGCACCAGCTCGGCGCGTTCCGGCTCCAGCGACACCAGCGTCGGCTCGCCGGCGGCCAGCCCGCCCTCGAGGAACGGCACGGCGACGGCGAGCAGATCCTCGTCGCGGTCGTAGTGGACGGCGGCGTGGTCGTAGCCCCGGTCCTGGCCGGCGCTCACGCGGCACGCTCCACGCGCACGCCGGTCAGGTCCAGCAGCTCGACGAGCCGGGCCGGCGTGGACAACCGCGTCCGCAGCACCACCGTGGTGGCGTGCCGCTCGGCGTAACCGCACATCGCGGACATCGGGTGGCCGGCCATGTAGTGGTCCACTCGGCCAGGAACCTCTGCGCGCGGGCCACGAACCCGCCGCGGCGCCGGTACCCCCCGGCACATGTGGTCGCGGGCGGGCGAAGACCGCGCGCTGTCCCGCTCGGTCGGCATCGGCACGGGGCCGAGACTACGCCGCCGGACCGGCTCCCGGTGCTCCCGCCCGCGCCGCGGGGTCGCGGACCTCGGCCACCGGTTTCACGCAGACGCAGAACAGGTTGTCCTCCGGGTCGGCGAGGACGACCCACTCGTCGGCCGGGTCGTCGTCGACGTGGCGTACGAACCGTGCGCCCAAGCCGATGAGCCGGTCGACCTCGTGCCCCAGGTCGTCCGCGTAGAGGTCGAGGTGCATCTGGTCCCGCGCCGACGCCGGCGTCGCGGACCGTTGCAGCGACAGGTTGACGTGCGGGCCGCGCAGCAGCCGGAAGCCGCCGTCTTCGGACGCCGGCCGGAGGCCCAGCGCCGCGCACCAGAAGCGGGTCATGGTGTCCAGGTCGGTGCAGTTGATCACCGTGCTGCCCAGCCTGATGGCCATGGTCGTCTCCCCCGTCCTGCCGGCGGCGCGTGGTGCCCCCCGCTTACCCGCTCGGCCGGGCGGCGAACCCCCGCTCCCGCTGGTGCAGGTAGGCGGCGATCCGCACCCGCAGGGCGCGGACGTCGGCGAGGTGCACGGTGAACGAGCCGCCCGGCTCGGGCCGCGGCGGCTCGCACGGCCCGGAGACGTAGACGTAGCCGTCCGCCGGCTCGTGCCGGGGTTCCGACCAGGCCGGCTCGCCTTCGAGGGTCAAGCGGCCCGCCCGGGCCCGCGCGGTCCAGTAGGTCGGCAGCTTCATCACCTCGCCGAGCGCCTTGGCGAAGCCGGGGAGGTCCTCCTCGCGCAGGGCCAGCCCGCGCCCGGCCCACCCCCGGGGTGCCGCGGGGCCACGGCCGGCCGGAACGTGCGTGAAGGTGGCCTGGTCACCGGAGGTCCGAATCGTCCACTGAGGCAATTCGGTCAATGTGGGCACGCTCGCTCCTCGTTCTCGCCGTCCCCCAGAGCACCACCCAGCCTAGTTGATCTCCATCGGGTCGTCGAGCGGGCGTCGGCGACGCAGCAATTGAAAGCGCTTTCCGTAAATCGTCGAAAAGTGCGTATTCGCCGAAGGTGCTCAGCCATGACCGACAATCCGGAAACCGCGCCGGCCAAGCGGGTCCCGGTCGGTGGTGACCCGGGCGGGGTCACCACCGATCCGTCCGTTCAGGACTCGAAGGCGCCGAGATCAGGGGCGCTGCCGCGGTAAGGCAGGCCGACGTTGGTGCCCTTGTCGATCAGCGAGCTGCCCGCCGCCAGGTGGAGGTTCGGCAGCACCGGCAGGCTGCCGTCGGCCTGGCGCCGCGCGTCCCAGCCGGACGTCGACACACTCCGGAACTGCGCGTCCGACAGCGTGCCGCCCAGGTTCCACGAGTTGTACGAAGCGCTCGTGCCCGACATGTTCGACGTCAACGTGCCCGCGTAGGCGATGTTGTTCCGGAGGTTGCCCAGCCCGGTGGCGGCACCGCTCGAGGTGATGCCGAGCATGTTGTAGTCGGGGTGGTTGTTGTAGCTGGTGTTGTTGAAGTAGTCGTTGGCCAGCGTGTGGTGGTTGGCGTAGACGCCCGCCGCCTTGTTGTTGAACGCCACGGAGCCGCGAAGGAAGTGCTTGACGCCGTTGGCGACGTACTTCCCGCCGTAGCCGCCCATCTTGAAGCCGTTGCCGTTGCCGGATGACGTCGTGGTCTGCGGCAGGTAGCCGTTGCGCCAGGCCCACGAGTTCTCGATGGTCACCGACGAGAACGCGTTGATCAGGTCGAACCCGTCGTCGGAGTTCCACCACGCGCGGCAGCCGCGGAAGACGTTGCCCGGGTGACCGGCGGAGATGTGCGCGCCGAACCCGTCGGCGCTTTCGCCCGCGCCGTTCGAGGTGCGCGGGTCGTAGTTGTCGTGGGAATCGGAGTTGAGGACGAGGTTGCCGCCGCCGTCCTGGATGAACAGCCCGGGTCCCATGTTGTTGTGCAGGTCGAGCGCTTCGAAGGTGTTGTCGCTCCCGGAGATCCAGATGCCCCACGACTCGTGGTTGAGGTTGTTGTTCTGGGGCACGCCCTTGACTTCCAGCCCCTTGAGGTGGATGTAGTTGCCGGTGACGTCGAAGCCCTTGATCCGGCAGTCGTCGCCGACCCGGGAGAAGTCGAAGACGGGCGTTTCGCCGGGATAGGCCCAGTAGCGGATCGGGCTACCGGAAGTGCCGCTCTTGTTCAGCGTGATCGCGTCCACCCGGTCGGTCTGGCTCGCGCAGGCCTTGTTCGCCCGGGAGTAGGCGTAGGTGCCACCCCGGAGGTACACCGTGTCGCCGGCCTGCGCGACGGCCTGCGCGTGCGCGACCGACGCCCAGGGCGCGGCCTGGGTCCCGGCGGCGCTGTCACTGCCCGCCGGGGCGACGTAGTAGGTCTTCCCGGCCGCCGGGCTGCTCGCCGCGACCGGGGTACCGACGAGCGCGGCGGCGGTCACCGCGACCGCGCAGAACACGAGGGGGACAACGGTTTTCATGCACACTCCAGGCTTCTTCAGTTGCAGCTGCCGGAACACGGCACGAACGGTGCCGTGGTGCCGGTCAGCGTGGTCGTGCCGAGCGTCAGCCCGGCGGAGCTCGCGGTCACCGTGATGGTGCCCGCGCCGGTGGCCCGTACCAGGCCGTACGCGACACCCTGGTAGGCCTTCCGCACCGGGCCGCGGAAGGTTTCCTGCACCGGGCTCCCGCTGTCGACCGCCACCAGCTCGCCCGGCCCGCTGACGCTGAACGTGATCGGGGCGGAAGAGCCGGTCACCACGCGGCCGGAAGCGTCGGCCACGGTGGCTTTGACGTACGAGACGTCGTCGACGTCCGTGGACACGGTGCTGTGGTCCGGCGACAGCAGCACGCGGTTCGCCGTGGTGCCGGTCGCCGGTGGTGACGTCGTGGGCGCACCCCACGTGCGCTGCCACGAATACCCGATCGGCCGGACCGTGCCCACGCCGTCCAGCAGGCCGAAGTCCGGCTCTGCCCGCGGCCACAGCCCGTCGGCCTCCCCGAGGTACGCCACACCGGTCCACAGGAACAGGCCGGTGACCACGGCGTTGTTGCGGACGGTCGTCCACGCGGAGGTGTCGGTGCCCATCTCGGTGAAGAGCCCGGCCCGCGCCGGAGACGTCTTCGCGGCCTGGATGACCTCGTCGGGGCGGTAGTTGCCGCCGAAGACATCCACGATGGTCCGGGTGGCCCCGGTGACGTCGCCGCTGTCACTCGGCCGGAACAGCGCTTGGGTGACCGGACGGCCGGGGTCCAAGCTGTGCGCGATGGCGACCATCCGGGTCAGCAGCGGCGTCCGGGTCGCGATCGGGTCGCGGATCTCGTTGCCGGTGCTCCACATCGCCACGCTGGGGTGGTTGCGGTCGCGCATGACCACGCTGGTCGCGTCCACCTCGTAATAGGCACTGCGGCGCGAAGCGCTTCCGTTGAGGGTGGCGGCGGGGGCATGGATGGACCAGGGCACCGAGCCGCTCGCGCCGGGCACCGCGGGCGTCCCGGTCGGCGACGACGCCGTCCGGTTGAAGTACGTCGCGTAGTCGCCGAGGTCGGAGTACTTGTGCTGGGTCCAGACGTCGAAGAACTCGTCGAGGACCAGGAACCCCATCCGGTCGGTCAGCTCGAGGAACGCCGGGCTCGGCGGGTCGTGCGCGGTGCGGATCGCGTTCACCCCGAGCGCCTTCAGCTGCGCGAGCCGCCGCTGCACGGCCCGCTGCGGGGCGGCCATCCCGAGCCCGTGGAGGTCCTGGTGCAGCGCGACCCCCTGGAACTTCACGGTCTTGCCGTTGAGGCTCATCCCGCTCGAGGGGCTGAACGCCAGCGTGCGGATGCCGACGGACGTGATGTCGTCGTCCACCGCGGTGCCGCCCACGAGGACGGTGGTGGCCAGCGAGTACAGGTTCGGGTTCGCCAGGTCCCACAGCTTCGGGTTGCTCACCGGCACGTCGTAGGCGAAGGTGGCCGACGCCCCGGCGGCGATGGTCTTGGCCGCCGTCGTCACGGCGGGCAGCGCGGCCCCGCCCGGGTCGCTGAGCACGCCCTGGACACTGACGCTCGCCGCGGCGCCCCCTTGGTTGACCACCGTGGTTTCCGCGTGCACGGTGTTGTTGTCCGGCGTGGTGACGCGGGTGGCCCACTGGCCGATGTGCACCGGATCGGTCGCGATCAGCCGGACGTCACGGTAGATCCCGGCACCGGTGTAGTAGCGCGACGCCGGTTGCGACGTCGTGTCGGTCTTGACGGCGACCACGTTGTCGCCGCCAAGCTTTGCCGCCGCCGTGATGTCGTAGCGGAAACCGGTGTACCCGTACGGGTGGGTGCCGATGAGCGTGCCGTTGACGTACACGCTCGCGTTGGCCATCACGCCGTCGAACTCCAGCGACACCCGGCGCCCGGCGGGCACCCCGGCCAGCGAGAAGTGCTTGCGGTACCAGCCGATGCCCGAGGGCAGGTACCCGCCGCGGCCGGTGCTCGGTGCCGACTGCGAGAACGGGTTCGCCGGCGGGTTGCGGCCCTCGATGCTCCAGTCGTGCGGCACGCTGAGCTTGCGCCAGCCACCGTCGTTGTACGAAGCACCGCCGGCACCACTGGCGTCACCGTAGTTGAACAGCCAGCCGGCGTCGAAGTCAGCGACCGTCCGGTACCGGTTCACCGCGGCGGTCCCCGCGTCGGCGGTGCCGGACACGACGGTGAGCGGCGCGAGCACGAGCGCCAGCACCCCGGCGGCGGCTTTCCGCAACGTCGACACCGCCATCACCGGGCCAGGGCGAAACTCGGGTGCGGCGGCTGGTTGTACGCCGTGTTCTGCCACGCCACGGCCTCCCGGTACTGCCGGTCCTGCATCAGGGACACGTGCGAGATGCTCGTCGGGTCCGTGGTCGAGTAGATCCGCAGCGCCCGGTTGTCCGAGGTCGGCCAGACGACCTCTTCGCGCCAGTCGCCGAACAGGTCGGCCTGCAGCGACGGCGTGTTCTTGGTGCCGTTGTTCGCGTGCACGCCGGAGCCGGTCAGCAGCCGGGTGTCGCCGCCGGTGCCGTACTTGTCGATGTGGGTGCCGTCCAGCAGCTCGCGCTGGGCGTCACCGTCCCAGTAGATGACGAAGTTCGTCGACGACGGCTTGCGCCCGATGTTCTGGCCGCTGGTGTTCAGCAGCCCGGACACCGCGGACGACCACGACTCGGCGCCGGGGCTGCCGGCGTAGATGTCGTCCGAGACGCCGCGGCCGTTGTCGCAGTTGCAGGAGGCGTTCTGCCAGATGATCTGCCCGGTCTTCGCGTCGGCCATCCAGGCGGCGGGCTTGGACTTGTCTTCGTCCACTTTGAACTCTTCCAGGCCCGCGCGGCTCGGGATCAGGTCGCCGACGTGCATGGCGTCGCCGTGGCCGTTGCGGGTGTTCCACAGTGGACTGCCGTTGTCGTCGATCGCCATGGCGCCGAAGACGATCTCGTCACGGCCGTCGCCGTCGGCGTCCGCGATGGCCAGCTGGTGGTCGCCCTGGCCGGCGTACTGCGACCCGGCCGAGTTCGAGTCGAACTTCCACCGCTCGGTCAGCGCGCCGCCGCGGAAGTCCCAGGCCGCGATCACGGTCCGGGTGTAGTACCCGCGGCTCATGATCAGGCTCGGGTGGGAGCCGTCCAGGTAGGCCGTCCCGGCCAGGAACCGGTCGACGCGGTTGCCGTAGCTGTCACCCCAGGAGGACACCGTACCGCGCGGCGGGTCGTAGTTCACCGTGGACACCGCGGCGCCGGTCTGCCCGTTGAACACGGTGAGGAACTCCGGGCCGGACAGGACGTACCCGCTCGAGTTGCGGTAGTCGGCGCTCGCGCTGCCGATGACCTGGCCGGTGCCCGACCGGGTGCCGTCCGCGGTCTTCATCGCGACCTCGGCCTTGCCGTCACCGTCGTAGTCGAAGACCTGGAACTGCGTGTAGTGCGCGCCGGCGCGGATGTTGCGCCCGAGGTCGATCCGCCAGAGGCGGGTGCCGTCGAGCCGGTAGGCGTCGACGTAGACGTTGCCGGTGTAGCCGGACTGCGAATTGTCCTTGGAGTTGGTCGGATCCCACTTCAGCACGAGCTCGTACTGGCCGTCGCCGTCCAGGTCACCGGCACTGGCGTCGTTCGCGGTGTAGGTGTAGCTCTCCCCCGCTGGGGTCGTGCCGCCGGCGGGCGGCTGGATCGGGACGTCCCGGGTGCTCGCGGCGACCCCGCTGGTCAACGTCAGCGAATCCTCCGCGGCGAAGGCCGACACCCGCTCGACCCCGCCGGTCACCGCGCGCACGGTGTACCGGGCCCCCGCCGGCGCGCCCGCGTCCACGAAGCTCGTCGGGCCGCCGACCGGGGCGGTGGTCACCTTGGTGCCGTCGCGGTAGACGTTGAACGCCACGCCGGCCGGGTCGTCGGCGAGCAGGCGCCAGCCGACGGTGTTGCCCTGGGCGGTGTGGACGCTGACCACCCCGCGGTTCAGCTTGTCGACCTGGGGCGTGGCCGCGACCGCGGCCGGGACGGGCACCAGCCCCGCCACCAGCACCCCCGCGGCGGCGAGGACCAGCCGCTTGACCGAGTTACGCATGGCTCCTCATTTCTGCAGTGTTTGCCGGAGGATCACCCGAGGACGGCGACGAGCCGGTCCGCGATCTTCCGGTGCCCGGCGTCGTTCGGGTGGGTGCCGTCCGCGGTGTCGGTGGCCTTGTCGATCCAGCCCGTGGTGTCGATGAACTCGACCTTGCTGTCCCCGGCGTTGTTCCGGGTCGTCACCGCGGCTTTCGTCTCGGTGGCGTAGCGCCGGTAGAAGTTCTCCATCGCGTAAATGGCCGCGTTCGGGTACTTCGCGCGGACCCGTTGCAGCAGCGTCAGGTACGCGCTCTGGAACTGCGCACCGGAGACGCCGTGCGACAGGTCGTTGGTGCCGAGGTTGATCACCACGTCGGTGGCCTGGTAACGGGCGAAGTCCCAGTCCGGCGAGCCGGTCGCCAGGCCGGTCTTCAGGAACCGGTCCCGCATGCCGAGGCACCCGTCCGGGGCCGGGTACAGGCAGGCGCCGCCGACGGCGATCTGGGTGTGCCCGGCGCCCAGTTCCTCGCCGGTCAGCCAGCCGTACGCGGTCAGCGCCTGCTTCGACGACCGCTGGCCCACCGTGATCGAATCACCGACGAACTCGATGATCCGCGACGGCACGGCCGGCACCACGGTCCGGGCCCCGGAGTCCAGGACCACGCCCTGGAACACCGCGTCACCGTGGTAAGAACCGGCGACGGGCCGGTAGGACACCCGCAGCGTGTGCGTGCCCTGCGGCAGCCGGGCCGGCGTCAGGTCCAGCGTGCCGCGGACGTTCGTCCGCGACACCCAGGCGCCGCCGTCGATGCTGGTGAACAGGTCGACGGCGTTGCGCTGGCGCAGTTTCACCGTCGTCCCGGTGAAGCCGACCACCACGTACGCCCCGGCCCATTCGGACACGTACGCACCCGCCGAACGGGTGTCCCAGCGCCCGAAGTACCGGATGTTCGAGTCCGACGGCGAGCCGTCGCCGGTGGCGGCCGAAGCCGGGTGCACCGCCGTGCTCACCGCGGCCACGACCGCCACCGCGAGCGTGACCGCCCGCGACCTCGTGCCGATCGGCATCCTCTGCCCCTTTCTCGTCCGCATCGGGTCAGCGCAGGTAGGCGACCAGCGAGAGGTTCTGCTCGCGGACGCCCTGGACGACCAGGTCCGCCATCCGGGTCGCGCCGTAGACCGAGAAGTGCGTGTTGTCGGTGACGCCGTCGGTGGCCTGGGTGAGGTAGATCTGCTGCGACGCCGACGGGCCGAGGGATTCGACCAGGGCCTTGCTCTTGGCCGTCAGGTCGATCACCGGGACGTTCGCGCTCTTGCCCAGTGCCCGGATGATCGCGGGCAGGTCGGCGCCCACGCCGTTGACGTGCAGGGCGGTCGGGGTCAGCTTGGTGCCGCTGAACAGCCGCCGCACCGGCGGTGTCACCAGGACCGGGATCCCGCCGCGCTCCCGGACGCCGTCGACCAGCTTGGTGAGGTTGTCGCGGAACGCCGTCGCCGACGTCTGCTTGTCGTTGTGCCCGAACTGGATGAGGACCAGGTCCTTGCTCTTGATCAACGGCTTCATCCGCGGGAACAGCGCGCTGTTGGCCAGGAAGCTGCCCGAGCTCTCGCCGGAGTCCGCGTAGTTCGCGACCACGGCCCCGCTCCGGACGGCGGTGGGCAGCACCTGGCCCCAGCCGGTGTAGGGCGCCACCGGCTGGTCGCAGACGGTCGAGTCGCCGGCCAGGTAGGTCACCAGCGGGGCCTGGGCCGCCGTCACGGTCAGGGAGCCGATCGCGGGCGCACTGCCGCCGAACGTGAGGTCCAGGCCCGCGGTGCCGGTGCCGCCCTGGCCGGTCGGCTGGCCCTCCGGGTTGCGCACGTTGACCGTGACCGTCGTGGGGACGACCTGGCCCGCGCTCGTCGATACAGCGGTCAGGACCTGCCGTCGTGCCTCCGCCGACATCGAGGTGTTCGCCGCTCTGGTGGTGCTGCCGAGCCCGACGGTGACGTCGTAGTTCCCCGGGGCGACGGCGAAGTGGCACTTGATCGGGGCGCTTCCCGAGCACTGCGCGGGAAGTGCTTCCCGGACGGCCGCGGCCACCGCCGGTGCGGGAACCAGGGTGGCCGCGGCCAAGCCGGCGAGGACGACCGCTCGCTGCCTGAATGACACGAGGACTCCTTTGTCCGTGATGTATACAGTCCTGGATGTTTACAGTCCTGAGTGGACTATCTCAGCCGATGGAACAGGTGCTGCCGTTGAGCGTGAACCCGGACGGCGCCGGGTTGGTGCCGGTGAACGTGCCGTTGAAGCCGATGCCGGTCGAGGCGTTCGGCGCCAGCGTGCCGTTCCAGCTCAGGTTCTCGGCGGTGACGGCCCCACCGGACTGGGCGAAGGTGGCGCCCCAGCCGGGCAGGGTGACCTGCTGGCCGCCGGCGAAGGTGAAGCCCAGCGTCCAGCCGGTGACCGCGCTCGTGCCGGTGTTCGTGATGGTGACGTTGGCGGTGAACCCGTTGCCACCGCCCCAGTTCGAGGACGCGTAGGCCACCTTGCACGCGCCGGAACCGCCGCCCGGGCTCGTCGTCGCCGTCGCGACCCCGGAGCCGGCCGAGGTGTTCCCGGCGGCGTCCCGCGCCCGCACCTGGTACCGGTACGTGCTCGAAGCCGTCAGGCCGCTGTCGGTGTACGAGGTCGTCGCGGTCGAACCGACCACGGCGAACGTGCCCCCGCTCGCTCCCGGCGCCCGGAGGACGTCGTAGCCGGTGACGGCGACGTTGTCGGTCGACGCGGTCCAGCTCAGCGTGGCCCCGCTCGACGTCACGCCCGACACGGCCGGCGTGCCCGGGACGGACGGGGCCTGGGTGTCCGCCTGGCCGCCACCGTAGCTGGTGGCTTCCTTCGACGTCTGCCGGATCCCGTTGGCGCCGTTGAGGAACCGCTCGCCCCACGCCGTCAGGCTCGCCGGGTCGAAGTTGTTCGTCATGTCGAGGTAGGCGACGTCGCTGCTGTTGCCGCTCCACGACCAGCCGAGGTAGCCGAGGCCGCGGGCCTGCGCCTGGGCCATGATCGTGTCCTCGTCCGGGTTGCCGTCGGTGTGCATGTTGCCGAACTCGCCGACGACCAGGGGCAGCCCGGCGGTGCGGAAGGCGTCGAAGTACGCGTTGACCTCGGCCGCGGTGTCGTAGACGCCGTACATGTGGATGGAGAAGACGGTGTTGTGCTGGGGGTCGGCGGAGAACACCGCGGGGGCGTTGTCGCGCATGATGTTCTGCCAGTCCTGGCCCCACATCGGCGCGTCGGCCATCAGCAGGTGCTGCAGCCCGGCGGCCCGCAGCCGCTTGATCGCGTTGCTCGTCGCGCTCGTCCAGGTCGCACTGACCTGCTGGTCGTTGCCGAACGGCTCGTTGCCCAGGTTGATCACGACGTAGTTCTCCTGGCCCTTCAGCGCATCGGCCACGCTGATCCAGTAACCGGCCGCCTGGTCGAGGGTGGCGGCCCCGCTCTGCTCGCCGTACCCGGTGGTGTCGTGCACCTCCAGGACGCAGATCAGCCGGTTCTGCTTGCACTGCCCGATGACACCCGTGACTTCGGCGGCCGGGGTCGGCCCCCACCGCTGCCCGCTGCCGAGGACGACCCGGACCGTGTTGGCGCCGAAGGACTTGATGTCGGCGAAGGCCCGGTTCTGGCCCGGGTACCAGACGTACGCGTGGTTCACCCCGCGCAGCACGAACGGCGAGCCGTTGGCCTCGAGGATCCGGGTGCCGTCGACGTGCAGGCCGGTCGCGGTGGGCGTGTCGGTGCCGAGCGCCGCCACCAGGGCGGGGTACCAGCGGCTCTCCAGCTTCTGGATGCCGGTGGTGTCGTTCGGGTGGACGCCGTCACCGGTGTCCGTCGCCGGGTCGAACCCGGTCCACTGGTCGACGACGGTGATCGGCGACGCGGCCGTGGAGTGCGCCTGCGCCCAGCCGGGGATGGCGTTGTTCAGGTCGACCACCCGCTGACCACAGGCAGCGCAGTTGGCCGGGTTCATCGGGATGATCTTCGCGACGACCAGCTTGGTCGCCGGGTTCGCGGCCCGCATCTGCCCGAGGAGCGTGGTGTAGGCGTCGAGGATCGTGCTCGCCGGGATGTTGCTCCAGACGTCGTTGGTGCCCAGGTGCATCAGGATGATGTCCGGGTGCGTCGCCGACAGCCAGCCGGGCAGCTGGTTGTCCCGGGCGATCCCGGTCGCCAGGAACCCGCCGTGGCCCTCGTTCTCCCCGTCGTAGGTGAAGCCGCAGCCCTGGGGCGGCAGGGTGCCGACGAAGTCGACGTCCGTGTGGCCGGTCTCCTGGAGGTGCTTCCACAACAGCGCGCGCCAGCAGCCGGGCGACCCGGTGATGGAGTCGCCCAGCGCCATGACCCGCGTTGGCGTGGCCGCCCCGGCCGCGGCGGGGGCCATGACGGCGGCCGCGGCCAGGAGCAAGCCGGCCACGAGCGCACGGAGGAATCGCCAGTTCATTACCGACCTCCTGGAGAACGACTCGACAGGAAAGTTTCAGGCTGGGAGCGCTCCCACGGTAACACGCGCGACACCGGCGGAACACCAGTGATGAGACAGAAAACGGCCAACCTGCTTAACCGTTAAGCTGGCTGAGAAAGCGTTTTCTCGGTGGCCGGTCACGCTCGCCAGCGAACCTGCGGGTTGAACCGGCCGGAGCGGTCGAAGACGGCCTGGTTCTCCCAGCCGTTGCCGGAACCGGCGATGTCGGCCGGGTCCCAGCCGTTGCCGGTCACCGCGTACCAGGTGGGTTCCCAGTAGAAGACGCCGATCGCGCCGGCGGCGCGGGCGGTGTCCTGGACGGCGGTGAAGTTCGCCGCCTGCCCGGCCGGGGTGGCCGGGTACCCGGCGCACGGCTGCGCGGCCGAGATGACGTTGGGTGTGCTGTCGTCGTCGGCCGTCGTGTACGGGTAGGCCGTTTCGGCCAGGACGACCGGCTTGCCGTACCGGGACCGCAGGTCGGACACCACGCCGGCCATGTTCGCCATCGTGCCGTGCCAGTAGCAGTAGTAGGACAGGCCGGTGATGTCCCACGGGACGCCCCGGGCCCGGATGCCGTCGTAGAACCAGCGGGCGTGGGCGTCGCTGTCGGCGTCGGCGGTGTGGACGACGACCTGGGTGCCGCCGTTGCAGGCCTTGGTGGCGTTGTAGCCGGCCTTGAGCAGCAGGCTCAGGTTGGTGAAGTCGTTGTTCACGACTTTCCCGTCGTTCCACAGCATCCCGACGTTGATCTCGTTGCCGATCTGCACGCTGTCCGGGGTCGTGCCCTGGGCCTTGAGCCCGGAGCAGACGTCGTAGGTGTAGTCGTAGACGTCGGTCTGCAACCGGCTGACGCCGTGCGACGCCCAGGCCGCGGGCTTGGTCTGCGTATCGGGATCGGCCCACGTGTCGGAGTAGTGGAAGTCCACCAGGAGCTTGAGCCCCTTGGCTTTCACCGTGCGGGCGTACTGCAGCACCTTGGCCTTGTTGTTGTAGCCGCTGCGCGGGTTGTTCCACACGCGCAGGCGCACGTAATCGGCGCCCGCACCCTTGAGGATGTCGAGGGGATCGCGGGCCACCCCGGCCGCGTCGGTGTACTTCGCGCCGAGGTCGAGCGCCCGCTGGACGGTCGAGACGTCCGCGCCCAGCATGCTCAGTGAGTTCGCGGCCGAAGCCGTGGGAACGGGCAGGACGAGGGGCACCAGGATCAGGGCCGCCGTCGCGAGGCGGCCGGTGCGGGACACGGTCATCCGATCTCCTTTGATCGAGTTCTCGAGCTGTTCGACGACGGTGCCGGCCACCGCGCCCGTCTCGGGCGGCGGCTCGACTCGCGGACGACCAGCTCCGGCGTGAAGACCACGTGCCGGTGCTCGTGCTCGGCCGGCGACAGCGATTCGGCGATGACCAGGGCCGCGGCGGTGCGGCCGATCCGGTGCCTCGGCTGGCGGACCGACGTCAGCGGCACCGCGGCCGCCGCCGCGAAGTCGATGTCGTCGTAGCCGACGATCGCCAGGTCCTCCGGCACCCGCACGCCCGCCCGCACCGCGGCCTGGAGCAGGCCCAGGGCCAGCAGGTCGTTCGCGCAGAAGACGGCGTCCGGCAGCACCGCCCTGGCCAGCAGCTGCTCGCCGGCCCGCAGGCCGCACGCCACGTTGAGGGCCGGTGCCGGCAGCACCTCGAGGACGTCCGGCGGCCGGCCCGCCAGGCGGATCGCGTCGCGGGCGCCGCGGTGGCGCTCGGCCGCCTGGTGGATGCCCGCCGGGCCGGTGACCATCACGATCCGCTCGCATCCCTCGGCCAGCAGGTGGGTGACCGCGAGCTCGCCGCCGTGGCGGTCGTCCACCGCGACCGAGCACAGGTCCTCCTCCGCCGTCGGGTGGTCGAGCAGGACCACCGAAATCCCCCGGTCCCGCAGCCACCGCACCGGTGCCGGCCCGGACTCGACCGGCGTGATCAGCACCCCGTGCACCCGCTGCGAAGCCAGCAGCTCGACGTGCCCGCGTTCCTTGGCCACGGATTCGCCGCTGTTGCACAGGATCACCGCGTGCCCGGCCTCGCTCGCCGCCTCTTCGACGCCGCGGGCGACGTCGGTGAAGAACGGGTTGCCCACGTCGAGCACCACCAAGCCGATCGTGCGGGCGGTGCCGGAGCGCAGCTGGCGCGCCGGCTCGTTGCGGACGTAGCCCAGCGCGTCGATGGCGGCGAGGACCCGCGCGCGGGTGGCGGCGGCGACCACGTCGGGGCGGTTCAGCACGTTGGACACCGTCCCGACCGACACCTCGGCCCGGAGGGCGACGTCCCGGATGCCGATCGGCGGCTTCACCGGCGCTCCCGGGTGCCGACCGCGACCGCGGCCAGCACGAGCAGGCCCGGAGCGACGACCACGAAGGCCGGCGCCTGCCCCACCACGACGGCCACGACGACGATCGCGGCAACGAGCCCGAGGCTGCCACGCCAGTCCGAGACCGTTTCCCGGCCGGCCACCGCCAGCACCTCGGGCCAGCGCCGCTCCGGTCGCCAGGCCGCCGCGCCCCGCAGCCCGGCCGCGAGCAGCGCGGCGAGCACCAGTCCCAGCACGGCCCCGAACACCCGGCCGCCGGGCAGCCCGCCCAGCACCGCGACGACGTCGACGGCCCCGACGACCAGCAGACCCGCCGGGGCCAGCACCGCCACGGGGTGGGCCAGCGCCGTGCGGAACAGCCGGGCGAACCGGCGCACGGTCGGGGTCCGGACGTCCGCGGCGACCTCGGTGACCAGGACCGAACCGGCGGCCGCCGCGGCCAGGGACGTCACGACGAACACCGAGGCCACCCCGACCAGGAGGCCGACGAAGAGGACCTCGGCGAGCAGCGTCAGCGAGCGGTATTGCGTTTTCATCCCTTCAGCCCCGACGTCGCCACGCCCTCGACCAGGTACCGCTGGAAGGCGAAGAAGAACAGCCCGATCGGCAGCAGGGCGAGCACCGACATGGCGAACATCGGGCCGAACGCCGACTGGCTCGTCTGGTCGACGAAGATCTGCAGCGCCAGCGGCAGGGTGAAGCGGCCGGGGTCGTTGAGGTAGATCAGCTGGGAGAAGAAGTCGTTCCAGGTCCAGATGAAGGTGAAGATGGCGGTGGTGATCAGCGCGGGGCGCAGCAGCGGCGCGATCACGTACCGGAACGTCCGCACCGGCCCGCAGCCGTCGATCGTCGCGGCCTCGTCCAGTTCGCCGGGCAGCGCGCGGATGAACTGCACCATCAGGAAGACGAAGAACGCGTCGGTGGCCAGGAACTTCGGCAGGACGAGCGGCCAGAACGTGTTGACCATGCCGAGCTTCTGGAAGATCACGTACTGCGGGATGAGCACGACGTGCTGCGGCAGCATGATGGTGGAGAGCATGAACCCGAACATCGGCCCGCGGCCCCGGAAGTGCAGCCGGACGAACGCGTAGGCAGCGAGCGAACAGGACACGACGTTGCCGATCACCGCGCCGACCGAGATCACCAGCGAGTTGGCGAAGTAGTGCCAGACGCTGTACCCGGCCACGCCGGCGAACACCTGCGTGTAGTTGTCCCCGGTGGCGTGCGACGGCAGCAGCGACAGCCCGGCCAGCACCTCCTCCGCGGGCTTGAACGACGCCGAGACCAGCCATACGACCGGGTACAGCAGCACCACCAGGATCAGCACCATCAGCGGGTGCCATCCCCACGACCGGCGGGTCATCGGCCCTCCCCCGCGTAGAAGACCCACCGGCGCGAGCCGCGGAACAGCAGCGCGGTGAGCACGCCGATCACCACCAGCAGTACCCAGGCCATCGCCGAGGCGAAGCCCATCCGGAAGTCCGTGAATCCGCGCTGGTAGAGGTAGAGGGTGTAGAGCAGGGTCGAGTCGCTGGGCCCGCCGCGGCCGCTGCTGACGACGAACGCGCCGGTGAACGACTGGAACGCGTGGATGGTCTCCAGCACCAGGTTGAACAGCAGCACCGGCGACAGCATCGGCAGCGTCACCGACCGGAACCGGCGGACCGCGCCGGCGCCGTCGAGCTCCGCCGCCTCGTACAGCTCCTTCGGGATCTGCTTGAGCCCGGCGAGGAAGATGACCATCGGCGCGCCGAACTGCCAGACGGCCAAGGCGATCACGGCCAGCAGCGCGAACTGCGGCCGGTCGACCCAACCGCCGGTGCCGAGGCCGAACGCGGCGAGCACCCGGTCCGCCGTGCCGCCGGTCGAGAACATCGCGCGCCACACCAGGGCGAGGCTCACGCTCGCACCGAGCAGCGAGGGCGCGTAGAACGCCGAACGGTACAGCCCGGCGCCGCGGCGGGCGCGGTTCAGCAGCATCGCGACGGCCAGCGCCAGCCCGAGCTTGAGCGGCACCGAGAGCCCGACGTACCGGGCGGTGACGCCGGCGGCGTGCCAGAACCGGTCGTCGGCGGTGAACATCGTGACGTAGTTGTCCAGGCCGACCCAGCGCGGCGCGTCGAACAGGTCGTAGTCGGTGAACGACAGGTACAGCGACGCGATCATCGGGCCGATGGTCAGCACCAGCACGCCGAGCAGCCACGGCGACAGGAACAGGTAGCCGGTGCCCTGGCCGGCCCGGCCGCGCCGACGGCGGGGCGCGGGCCGGCCCGGCACCACCGGCCGGTCCAGCACAGCTTGCGTCATCGTGCGTTCTCCCTCAGGACCCGAGCGACTGCTGCGCGGTCTGCACCACGCGCGCGGCCCCGTCGGCGACGCTCGTGCGGCCGAAGATCACGTCGTCGTAGACGCGCTGGAAGTCGCGCTTCACCGCCGCGGACCCGGTGGGCCACAGGCCGGTCGCCGGGCCGATCCGGTCGGCGACCGACTTCTCGTAGTCGCACACCGCCTTCGTGGCGGCCTGGGCCGCGCCGCAGACCTGCTCGCGGATCGCGGTGTTGGGCGGCAGCCCGCGCGCCACGCCCAGCAGCTTCCCCGCTTCCGGGTTGTTGACCAGGAAGCTCAGCAGCTTGGCGGCGGCCTCCTTGTGCGCCGAGCGCTGCGCGACGGCGAAGGTGACCGGCGGCATCGCGGCCATGCCGGACACCGTGCCGTCGGCGGGCAGCGGCGCCGCCTTGATCCCCGGGCCGTAGCTCGAGAGGTACGCGCTGAGGCTGGAGTCGTAGTTGATCTCCGACCCGGCCCGCTTGGTGACCAGGCCGGAGTTCGGCATGGAGCCGTCCATCTTCGTGGTGACCTCGGGCGCGGTGACGGCCTTGGCCGCGCGCAGGT
This sequence comes from Amycolatopsis sp. NPDC058278, assembly GCF_042881395.1. Classification (NCBI taxonomy): domain Bacteria; kingdom Bacillati; phylum Actinomycetota; class Actinomycetes; order Pseudonocardiales; family Pseudonocardiaceae; genus Amycolatopsis; species Amycolatopsis sp. NPDC058278. Next base: position 37,736 of record NZ_JBHVXZ010000056.1, read on the forward strand.
CGCCGGTCAGCGTCCAGAACCGCGTCAGGTCGGCGGCGGTGAACCCGAGCTTGCCGTCGTCGGTGTAGAGCTGCTTGCCGTGCTGGTGCAGCCAGACCTCGAACCAGTCGACGGCCCAGCCGAAGTCGGTCGTCCCGGCCACGCCGGTCGCCGCCACCTTGCGCAGACCCTCGCCGAACTGCGCCCAGGTCCAGGTCTTGCCGGGCCCGGACGGCGGCTCGACGCCCGCCTTGGTGAAGACGCCCGCGTCGTAGGCGAGCATCTGCGTGGTCTGGCCGCCGGGCACGGCGTACTGCTTGCCCTCGATCTTCCCGCCGGCCAGCAGCGCGGGGGCGATCCCGGTGACGTCGACCGCCTTGCCCACGTACGGGCTCAGGTCTTCGAGCACGTGCCGGTGCTGGTACTCGCCGAGCGTCGCGCGGTCCAGCTGGATCAGGTCCGGTGACGCGCCGCCGGCGACCTGGGTCGAGAGCTTCTGGAAGTAGGCGTCGTACGCGGCGTACTCCGTCTGGACCGTGATGCCCGGATTGTCCTTCATGAACAGGTCCACGGCGGCCTTCGTGACCTTGGCGCGGTCTTCGTTGCCCCACCAGACGAAGCGGATCGTCGTGGGTCCCGCCGCGGCACCGCCGCCACCGCACCCCGTGATCAGCCCCGCCAGCGTGACCGCCACGGCCGCCACCAGGCCGGCGCGCAGCCCGAACCGTCCGTTCATCGAATTTCCCTTCTGGAGACCACCACCCGGGCGAGCTCACCGGAATTCGGTCTTGAATCGGTTCAAGCACGGTAAGTCCGCGCGCGGGCGGCGTCAACCGGCAATGATCGCACCGAAAGCGCCGAAACTTTCGAATCGGTCGAACGGTTGCCGCCGTTGATCGGTTGATCGAGAAAGCGCTTACTCGCGGACTGGACTGATCGGGTCGCCCTCGTTGACAACGGCCGGGCCGTCTGGTTTGAATCGGTTCATCGCGGCAGCGACGAGCTGATCCGGAGGCCGACGATGTCCCCGCAGTTCCCCCTTTCCCGCAGAGTCTTCCTCGGCGGCGTGTCGGCCCTGGCCGCCACCGCCGTCACCCCGTCGACGGCCGCCGCGGCGGCCGCCTCCGCGGCGTCCGGCGGCGGCGAAGTCCGCCTGCACTGGCTGGACGGCCGCCCCGCCGCCCCGGTGGGCTGCGCCTTCGGCGTCCCCTGGCCACGGGGCACGCTGTCCAGGACCGTGCCGCTGGCCCTGCACGCCGGCGACGGCAGCGGAGTTCCGGTGCAGTCGTGGCCGCTGGCGTACTGGCCGGACGGTTCGGTCAAGTGGACCGGGCACGCCGTGACGTCGGCCGCCACCGCGGACGCCTTCACGCTGGCACCCGGGACACCCACGCCGCCACCGGTTCCGGTCACCGTGCGCCGGTCGCCGCGCGAAATCGTCGTGGCCAACGGGACGGTCGAGCTGAAGCTCGCCACGACCGGGGCCGTCGCGCTGCCGTCGCTCTCCCGGGCCGGGCGGGTCGTCGCCCGCGACGGCGAGCTCGTGCTGCGGCTGCAGGACCAGCCGGACGACGACGGCGACACCCGGGCGCCCCGCCGCGAGGACTGGACGGGCATCGTCGAACGCGCCGAGGTCGAGCAGGCGGGCCCGGTGCGCGCGGTGGTCAAGCTGACCGGCCGGTACCGGCGCGACCGCGGCCGCGGCACCCGCGCGGTCCTGCCGTGGACGCTGCGGGTCTACCTCGGGGCGGGCGACGAGTCCCTGCGCGTGGTGCACAGTTTCCGCTGGGATGCCGACGAAAACCACGATTTCGTCCGCGGGCTCGGCCTGCGGTTCGCCGTTCCGCTGACCGACGAGCCGCACAACCGGCACGTCCGCTTCGGCACGGCAGCGGGTGGTGTCTGGGGCGAGCCCGTCCGGGTGCTCACCGGCCTGCGCCGCGACCCCGGCACGGCGGTCCGGAAGGCCCAGACCGACGGCACCGCCACCCCGCCGGTCGCGCAGTGGGGCCAGCAGGTGCGCGACGGCTACCAGAACCTGGCGCTGTGGAACGACTTCACGCTGTTCCAGGAGTCCGCCCGGCACTTCGCGGTGTGGAAGCGCACGAGCGCCGCGGGCAGCTGGCTCAAGCACGCGGGCCACGGCGACCGCGCGTCCGGCTTCGGCTACGTCGGCGGTCCCGCCGGCGGGCTGGGCTTCGGGCTGCGTGACTTCTGGCAGCGCGCCCCGCGCTCGCTGGACATCCGCGGCGCGGCCACGGACACGGCGTCGGTGACGCTCTGGTCGTACTCCCCGCTGGCCCCGGCGATGGACCTGCGCACCTACGACACCGTCGCGCACGGGCTGGATCTGTCCTACGAAGACGTCCAAGACGGCTTCGCGACGCCGCAGGGCATGGTGCGCTCGACCGAACTGCGGCTGTGGGCGCTGGCGGCCACCCCACCCCGGGACACGGTCGCCGCGTTGTCGGCCACGCTGACCGCGCCGCCGCAACTCGTCGCGGACCCGGGCACCTACCACGCGGCCGGCGTGTTCGGCCGCTGGAGCCTGCCCGACCGCAGCACGCCCGCCCGCGCGGCCCTGGAAGACGGGATCGCCCGCGAAATCGGCTTCTACGCCGACCAGGTCGACGAGCGCGAGTGGTACGGGTTCTGGCACTACGGCGACGTCATGCACACCTACGACGCGGACCGCCACGAATGGCGCTACGACGTCGGCGGGTACGCTTGGGACAACGCCGAGCTCGGGACGGACGCCCTGCTCTGGTACGCCTTCCTGCGCTCGGGCGATCCCCGGACGTTCCGGCTGGCGCACGCCATGACCCAGCACGTGTCCGAAGTGGACACCCACCACAGCGGCCGGTTCGCCGGGCTCGGGTCGCGCCACGCCGTCGTGCACTGGGGCGACGGCGCCAAGGAGGCGCGGGTCGGCGAGTCGTTCACGAAGCGGTTTTCCTACTACCTCACCGCCGACGAGCTGCTGGGCGAGCTGATCCGGTCGTCGCTGCAGGTCGACGAAACCCTGCGCACGGTCGACCCGCTGCGCGAAGTCCTGCCGCCGCAGACGAAGGCGCCGGCCCGCGTCCGCATCGGACCGGACTGGTACGCGCTGGTCAGCAACTGGCTGACGGAGTGGGAACGCACCGGCGATGTCCGCTGGCGCGACCGGATCGTCACCGGTATGAAGGACATCGCCACCTTCCCCGCCGGGCTGTTCACCGGCGAGGCGGGCGGCGCGGTCGGCTTCGACCCGGCGACCGGGCACCTGGTGAACCTGGAGAAGGGGGACTTCGACGGCGGCTACAACCTCTCGATGGCCTTCCTCGGCGAGCAGATCCTCTGGGAGGCGCTCGACCTGGTCGACGTCCCGGAGTTCCGCCGGACCTACCTGGACTTCGCCCGGTACGCCCAAGCCCCGTCGGCCGAGAAGATCGCCCGGTACGGCCGCGACTTCAACCCCGGGCTGTTCAAGACGATCTACTCCCGCGTGACGGCCTGGGCGGGCGAGCAGCTCGGCGACGCGGGCCTGCGCAAGCGCGGCTGGGACCAGTTCACCAGCGACCCGGCGGGCAAGCCGTGGCCGCCCGCGGAACGCGTCACCGGTTCCGCCGTCGCCGGTCCGGTGACCGAGATCCCCACCCGGACCACGACGAACCCCGCGGGCGACTTCGCCACGTTCGCCACCAACGACTTCGCCCAGCGGAACCTCGCCACCATCGCCCTGCTCGCCATCGCCCCGGAGGAAGCGCCGTGAAGATCCTCGGTCCCGCCCTGGCCGTCTTGCTCGCGTTCGGCGCGGTGCCGGCGGACGCGGCTCCACGGTGGACCGTGTGCACCGGCTCGTGCTCGTTCGACGTGCCGGCGGGCGACTACCGGATCGACGTGGTGCTGGGCGGCCGGGACGCCGGGTCGACCGGGCTGGACGTCGAAGCCCGGCGGATCGCCCTCGCGCCGGTGGCCACCAGGGCGGGCCAGCGCGTCGAGCGCTCGGTCACCGTCGAGGTGCGCACGCCCGAAGGCATGCCGAGCGGCCAGGACGGCCCGGGCACGCCGGGACTCCAGGTGCACCTCACCGGCCCGGCGCCGCAGCCGGTCCGGATCGCCGTGACGCCGGCACCGAAGGCGCCGCGGGTCTTCGTCATCAGCGACTCCACCGCGTCCGACTGGGCGAACCTGCCGAAGAACGGCTGGGCCCAGGCGCTGCCGGAGTTCTTCCGCGCCGGCCCGAGCGTGCGGAACTACGCCCAATCCGGCGCGAGCACGGTCAGCTACCTCGCGGACCCGCTCTACTTCGCCCGCGTGCGAACGATGATCCGGCGCGGGGACACGGTCCTGATCCAGCTGGCGCACAACGACAAGCAGACGACCGAAGACGTCTACCGCGCCAACCTCGCCACCCTGATCTCCGGGGTCCGGGAGCGGGGCGGGGCGCCGGTCATGGTCACACCCCCGGTGCGGCACCGGTTCGGCGCGGACGGCAAGCTCACCCCGCTCGGCCTCGTCGTCAACAACCTCGGCGTCGACCTGCCCGCGGTCATGCGAGACGTCGCCCGGCAGCAGAAGATCCCGCTGCTCGACCTGACCGCGCGCAGCCAGGCGCTGCTGGAAAGCCTGGGCGAAGCCGCGTCCTGGCCGCTGTACCTGACGCTGGCGCACGACGGCGTCGACGACGCGACCCACCTCAGCCGGTACGGCGCCGAGCAGTACGCCGCGCTCGTCGCACGGGCGATGGCCCAGGCCCGGTTGCCGCTCGCGGGGTTCCTGCGCCCCTGACGGGTGACGGCCGTTTCCGCCGGGCCCCTCCTGGGTATTCTCCCTGCGCCGGTAACCCGACCATGCGTGCGCCCCTGCGCGAGGTGAGGTCATGGTGACGACGACAGGTGATGGCTTTCCGCTTCCGATCAGCATCGAAGACACCGACGTCGCCCAGCTGGAAGCGGCTGTCGGAGTCCTGCGGGCGCTGGATTACCGGCAGGGCGGCGGGTTCTGCCGGGACGCCGTCCGGGTGGTCAAGACGGCGAGCCTCCTGCTGCACTGGGGCACGGTCCCGGATCCGTTACGGGCCAGGCTGTCCACAGTGCTGGCCGACGTGCACAACCTGCTGGGCTGGACGGAATTCGACATCGGACACGACGAACCGGCACGGCGCCGCTTCGCACGCGCGGCGGAAATCGCGGCGGAGGCAGGAAACGGCAGCCTGGTGGCGAACATCCGCTACCGGCTCGGCCGCGTGCACCTGCACCGCCACGACGTCGCCGGCGCGCTGGCCGAGTTCGCCCGGGGCCGGGTGGCCGCGCAACGCTCCGATTCCCACCGGGCCCTGGCGATCCTCGCGGCCAACGAGGCGTGGGCGTTCGCGATGGGCGGCGACGAGCGCGCGGCCCTGACCCGGCTGGCGGAGGCCGCGGCGGCGTTCGCGGCGGCGGGTTCGTGGCCGCAGCCGAGGCCGTGGGAGGCGTTCTTCGGCGAGCCGGACATGGCGGCGATGCGCGGCACGGTGCTGACGGAGCTGGCCACCGCGGTGGCACCCCGCCACAGCGGCGAAGCGATCACCCAGCTGACCGGGGCGGCGGCCCGCTACGGCGCGGACATGGCCCGGAGCCGGTCGTTGACGTTGATCATGCTGGCGCAGAACCACGCGCTCAGGGGCGACTTCGCCGAGGCCACCCGGATCGGCGAGGAGGCGGTCACCCTGGCCGGGCAGGTGGGTTCGGTCCGGCCGAAAGACCGCCTGGCGCCTTTGGAGCGGCTGCTGCGCGCCCATCGCGGTGACGCGGCGGTGGGGGCCTTGGTGGATCGGATCGGGCGGTACCGGGCGGAGCCCCTCAGCTGACTTCCGGGCCACTCGGCGACGCGGCCACGGCTCCCCGGGCGGCGCGGGCTTCGCAGTCAACGGCCGCGGCGGCTCGGCGGCTCCGCAGGCGGCCTGGCAGCCCAGCGGCTCGGCAGCGCGGCAGGCGCCCCCGGCGGCCCAGCAGCCCGGCGGCCCAGCGACTCGGGCGGCCCAGCAGCCCGGCAACCCCAGCAGCCAGCGGCTCGGCGGCTCAGCAGCCCGGCGCCCCCGGCAGCCCAGCGGCCCAGCGGCTCGGCAGCTCGGCAGCTCAGCGGCCCACCGGCCAGCGACCCAGCGACCCGGCGGCCAGCGACCCGCCAGCCCAGCAGCCCGGCGCGAGCTTCGCGGTCAACGGCCGTCCGGTTCGATCGTGATCGCGGTCAACGCGCGGCCGATGAGGTCCGGCAGCGCTCCGCCGCCCGCGACCCAGTCGTCCAGTGAGATGCGGACCGCCGCCATCGCCAAGGCCGCCAGCATGCGTGGGCGTGGGTCCTGCGCCGCCGCCTCTCGGAACCTGGGGGCCAGCAACGTCGCGATGGCCCGCTCGTAACGCTGGTAAGCCTGGGCCGTCCACGCGGCCAAGGTCGCCGACGTCCGGGTGAGGCGGGCCAGCTCGCGGATCGAATCCGCGTGCGCCGGGAACTCCGCCGAGAGCTCACCGAACGCCGCCACCAGCGCTTCCTTCGGCGCCAGCTCGGCCGGCTGGCGGGCGATCGCCGCGGTCACCAGCGTCAGCCACGGCCCGGTGATCCCCTCCGCGACCGCGCTTTCCTTGGTGTCGTAGTAGCGGAAGAAGGTCGCGCGGGCGACTTCGGCGTCCGCCGCGATGTGGTCCACCGTCGTGCCGGCGACGCCGTGGCGACCGGCCAGCCGGGCGGCCGACGCGGCGATCCGCGCGTTCGTCTCCCGCCTCTTGCGGACGGCCAGGCCTTCCGGTTCACTCTGAGACATAGTCTCATTCTGGACTGTGTCTCAGCGAACGGCACGGTCGGCGAGGAGCCCGGGTGAACCAGCGCGCGCAGATCGTCATGTCCGCGGCCGAGATCGGCCGGTTCCTCGACGAGCAACGCGTCGCCACGCTCGCCACCCTCGGCCCGTCGGGCCAGCCGCACCTCGTCGCGATGTGGTACGCCGTGCTCGACGGCGTGCTGTGGTTCGAAACCAAGGCCAAGTCGCAGAAGGCCGCGAACCTGCGCCGCGACGGCCGCGTCACCGTGATGATCGAAACCGGCGACACCTACGACGCGCTGCGCGGAGTCGCCCTCGAAGGCCGGGCCACGATCGTCGACGACCCGGACGCTCTGTGGGCGGTCGGCGTCAACGTCTGGGAGCGGTACAACGGCCCGTACAGCGAAGAGGTCCGGCCGATGGTCGAGTTCATGCTCACCAAGCGGGTCGCCGTCCGCCTCGACGTCGACCGGACGCGGTCGTGGGACCACCGCAAGCTCGGGTTGCCCGCACTGCCGCTCGGGGGCACCACCGCCCGCCCGCGAGGATGACCCCGTTCGGGTTGTCGCCCGATGTTTCGTCGTCGCGAACCCGGGGTACCACCGATCCGGAGCGGACCGGCCGCTCGGAGAAGAAGGGATCCCGCATGCAGACCAGGGGTGATCGTGACCGCTGAGAGCAACCGGATCCGGCCCCAGGACCTCTTGCGCGTGACGGCCCACCACTCCGGCGGCGCGGTCGTGCTGGCGGTGGCGGGCGAGGTCGACCTGCTCAGCGCCCCCGTGCTCGGCGACGGCGTCACCACCGCCCTCGCCGACGCGCCGGAACTGCTGGTCATCGACCTGTCCGAAGTGTCCTTCCTCGCGTCCATCGGCATCACGGTCCTGCTCGAGGCCCGCCGCCAAGCCGGCACCCGGATCCGGGTCGTCGCCCCCGAAGACGGCGTCGTCAACCGCACCCTCCGGCTGACCGGGCTGCACGAAGCGCTGGCCGTCACCACTACCCGGGACGACGCGCTCGGGTGATCAGGGCCGGGCGAACCGGGCCGCGACGGTGTGGAAGACCTCCTTCGGCTCCCACGTCAGGCCCGGGTACGCCGTGCCGTCCTGCCCGTCGAGGACTTTGACGACGCCGTAGCTCGCCAGGTCGAGATCGCGCCGGGGCCCCGCGCCGGACGGGTATTCGTAGCCGGCGAAGGTGAACCAGAACGCGCCGTGCACGCCCTCGGCCTCGAAGACGTCCATCAGTTCGGTGAAGTACGCCGCCTGACCGGCCTCGTCGCGGACGTAGTCGCCGTTCAGCGCCCGCGGCTCGGCGCCGAAGTCGACGATCGTCCACCCCATCCCGCCCGCGTCGGCCGCGCCCCGGTGGGTGCAGCAGCCGAATTCCGTGATGACCAAGGGTTTTCCGTGACTTCGGTGGGCCTGCACGTGCCGGGCGAAGTCAGCGGCGTTGGCGGTCGAGCGGTACAGGTTGACGGCGGCGAAGTCGAAGTCCGCCCAGTCGATCTCCTCCCAGTCCCCGGCCGCGTAGGTGAGCCGGCCGCCGAAGTGCCGCCGCGCGACGGCGGCGAGCTCTCGGAGCGTCGCGGCGAAATCCCACTCGCGGGAGAACCCGGCCCAGGCAGCGGGATCCGTCGCGTTGCGCAGGCGTTCCAGCAGGAAGGCGCCGGGTACGAACCCGGTGCAGAACAGGGACATCTCGCAGCCGAGCACGAACACGGTTTCCGGGTCCCGCGCCCGGATTTCCTCGGCTCGCCGCGCACACTCGGCGAAGTAGGGCGACAGCTGCGGCGGCGTGCGGTCCATCGGGAACGGCGAAAACCACACGCGCAGCCCGGCGTCGATCGCGGCGTGCGCGGCCACGGCGAGCCGGTCCGGATCGTCGCCGCTGATCCGGACCGCATCGCAGTGCAGGTCCGCCGCGATGATTTCGAGTTCCCGCCGCACGACCGCGGGCTCGAAGTCCCGGCGCGACCGGTCCCCGACCGCGCCGCCGAAGCCGGTGTCGTAGTTGATCCCCCTGAGCTGCATCCGCCCTCCCGGAATGTACGTCGTACACTTGAATGTACGCTGTACACTCCGCCCATGCCACGCCTGATCTGGCACCAGCCGGAGCCCCCGGGCCGGAAGAACGCGCTGACCCGCGCGTCGGTCGTGCGCGCGGCCATCGAGGTCGCCGACACCGGCGGGGTCGCCGCGCTGACCATGCGGGCGGTGGCGGACGCGCTCGGCGTGTCGGCGCCGATGTCGCTGTACCGGTACGTCCTGAACAAGGACGGCCTGGTCGACCTGATGCTCGACGAGGTGTCGGCCGAGGTCGAAGTGCCCGCGGCCCCGAGCGGCGACTGGCGCGGCGACCTGCGCGGGCTCGCCACCAGCCTGTGGGCGATGATCGGCCGGCACCGCTGGTACGCCGAGCTCGTGGACGGCCGGCCGCCGTTCGGGCCCCGCACCCTGCGGCGCGCCGCCTTCCTGCTGACGGTGCTCGACGGCGCGGGCCTCACGCCGGCGGTCGCGTACGCCTCGCTGCTGGACAACTACGTCACCGGAACGGCGATGAGCGTCACCCGCGAGCTGGTGATGCTCGAGCGGTTCGGCATCGGCTCGACCGAGGACCTGCGGTCGTACGCGGGCGAGATGGCCGACGACTCGCTCGCCACCTGGCTCGCGGACATGCCGGACCTGACGGCGGACGCCCGGTTCGAGCTCGGCCTGGACTGCCTGCTCGACGGCTTCGCGCAGCGGCGGCGTTGAGCTGGAAGCCGCAGACGACGCAAACCCGCGCTCAGCCCACGGCGCCGCCGGGTCGGTGGCAGGATGTGCGCGGTGAGCATGCGCACCAGGAACAACGTGACCGTCACCGGCCGGGAAGACGGTCCCACCGTCCTGCTCGCCCACGGTTTCGGCTGTGACCAGAACCTGTGGCGCCTCGTCGTCCCCGAGCTCGCGCGGCGGTACCGGGTCGTTCTGTTCGACCACACCGGCGCGGGGCGCTCGGACCTGGCCGCCTGGACGCCCGAGCGCTACGGCAGCCTCGACGGCTACGCCGACGACGTCCTGGCCATCTGCCACGAGCTGGACCTGCGGGACGTCGTGCTGGTGGGCCACTCGGTCAGCGCGATGATCGCGGTGCTGGCCGCCAACCGGGAACCGGACCGGTTCGCGAAGCTGGTGCTGCTCACGCCGTCCCCCTGCTACCTCGACGACGAGGGCTACCGCGGCGGGTTCAGCCGTGAAGACATCGACGAGCTGCTCGCCTCACTCGAGTCGAACTACCTGGGCTGGTCGGCGACGATGGCGCCGGTGATCATGGGCAACCCGGACCGGCCGGAGCTGGGCGAGGAGCTGACGAACAGCTTCTGCCGCACCGATCCCGCGATCGCCCGCGTCTTCGCCCGGGTGACGTTCCTCTCCGACAACCGGGCCGATCTGGCGAAGGTCGCCGTGCCGACGCTCGTGCTCGAATGCTCGAACGACGCCATCGCGCCGCCCGAGGTGGGGCGGTTCACCCACGAGCAGATCAGCGGCAGCACCCTGGTGACGCTGGCCGCGACCGGGCACTGCCCCCAGCTCAGCGCGCCCGAGGCGACGGCCGCCGCGATCACGGCGTTCGTGGGCGGGCCATGATGTGCGAAGACCACCCCGGCCCGGGTGGTCAGGAAAGCGCCGCACCGGAATTCCCGGCTTTGCTGGAGGACAGCGCGGAAGACCTCTACGAGCACGCCCCCTGCGGGTACCTCTCGACACTGCTGGACGGCACGATCGCGAAGATCAACGCGACGCTGCTCGGCTGGCTCGGCTACGAGCGTGACGACGTCGTCGGACGGCGCCGGTTCGCCGATCTGTTCACCGTCGGCGGCCGGATCTACCACGAGACGCACTTCGCGCCGCTCCTGCGCATGCAGGGCGAGCTCGGCGGCGTCGCCTTCGAGCTGAAAGCCGCGGACGGGACCCGGCTGCCGGTGCTGGTGACCTCGACGGTCAAAACCGGCACCGACGGACAGGCGCAGCTGATCCGCACCACGATCTTCGACGCGCGCGACCGGCGGGCCTACGAACAGGAACTCCTGCGGGCACGCGAAGAAGCCGAACGCGAACGCGACCGGGTGCAGCGGCTCGCCCGGACCCTGCAGCAGACCCTGCTGCCCCCCGCCCTGGCCGAGGTACCCGGTGTGCAGGTCGCGGCCTACTACCACCCGGCGTCGGCCGACGAGGTCGGCGGCGACTTCTACGACCTGTTCCCGCTGACCGGCGACACGTGGGGGTTCTTCCTCGGTGACGTGTCCGGCAAGGGCGCCGCCGCGGCCGTGGTGACGTCGCTGGCGCGCTACACGCTGCGCGCCGCCGCGGTGCTCGACCCGGACCCGGCCATCGTGCTGGATCGGCTCAACACCGTGCTGCACCACGAGTACCGCGGCCCGGACCCGCGCTACTGCACCGTCATCCAGGGCCACCTGCGGCCCGGGGACGGCGGCGCGGCGGTCACCCTGGCCACCGGCGGTCACCCGCCGGCGCTGCTGATCCGCGCCGACGGCACGTCGACGTTCCTGCCGGTCCCGGGCGGCCAGCTGGTGGGCGCGCTGCCCCGCGCGCGTTTCGCCGCCGTGGACGTCTTCCTGACCCCCGGCGACACCCTCCTGCTGTACACCGACGGGCTGACCGAAGCCCGCACGCAGGGCCGCGTCCGCTACAGCGAAGAACAGCTGCAGGAGCACCTGACCGGCCTGGCGCCGACGACGGCGCCCGCGGTGATCGCGGCGGTCACCGGCCTGCTCGCCGGCTTCGGCGACGGCGTCGAGGACGACACGGCGCTGCTGGCGCTGAGCATCCCGTTCCCCGGAGGCGATCGATCGTGACCGGCACCCCGTTCTCCGTCACGACGCGCACCACCGGGGCCGGCGCGGTGGTGACCGTCGAGGGAGAGCTCGACGTGGCCACCGCACCACGCCTGCGCGCCGGCGTGGCCGCGCTCGTCCTGGGACCCGGTCAGCTGCTGGTGGTGGACCTGGCCGGGGTGACGTTCTGCGACTCCAGCGGGATCTCCGCGCTCATCGCGGCCCGCCACGTCGCCGAGGAGGCCGGAGCGGCCGTCGCGCTGGCCGCCGTCCCCACGCGGCTGAGCCGGACGTTCGGGCTGATCGGCCTCGGGGACTTCTTCCCCACCTACCCGAGCGCCGAAGACGCCTTCAGAGGCTGACTCGAGCACCTCGAGCCCGACGGCCACCGGCTCTTGTGGGGGTCCGGCTGGCTGGTCAGGCGGTCTTCGCTTCGACCAGCGGGAGCCGCACGCTCGGGTGCGGGATGATCCCCCGTTCCGCCAGGGCGGCTTTGGCGTTCGCCGCGCCCGTGCCGGAGCGCGTCAGGCGGTCCGTCGACGGGATCAGCTCCTCGTGGATCGCCCGCGCCCGCTCGAGGTCGCCGGCGCGGACGGTGCGGATGAGCTCGGCGGTGCGCTCGGCGGCCACGTTGCCCACGACGCTGACCAAGCCCGCGGCACCGCAGGCGAGGTACGGCAGGTTGAGCTCGTCGATGCCGCAGTAGTACGCCAGCGACGTGCGGGACATGACCGTCATCGCTTCGGCCAGGTCGCCCTTGGCGTCCTTGACCGCCCGGATCCGCGGGTGGCCGGCCAGCTCGATCAGGGTGGCCGGCGTCATCGCGAGGCCGGTGCGCATGGGGACGTCGTAGAGCATCACCGGCAGCTCGGTGGCGTCCGCCACCGCCCGGCAGTGGGCGATCACGCCGGCCTGCGTCGGCCGGGAGTAGTAGGGGCAGACGAGCAGCAGCGCGTCGGCGCCGGCCGCCTCGGCTTCGCGGGCGCGGCGGACGCTCGTCGCCGTGTCGTGGGTGCCGACGCCGGCGATCACGCGCGCACGGCCTCGGGTCCGGGCCGCCACGGCCCGGACCAGGCCGGCGGACTCGGCGCCGGACAGGGTGGGGGCCTCGCCGGTGGTCCCGCCGACGACGAGGCCGTCGCACCCGGTGGCCAGCAGGTGGTCGACGAGCCGGGTGAGGCCGGGTTCGCAGAGCGCGCCGCCGGGCTGCATGGGAGTCACCATCGCGACGAGGTTGGCGCCGAATTCGGTCATGCCCTGACCTTGCCCAGCGTGACTGCTGCGGTCCAGCGATGCTTTTTTGCCGGTATTGCGTAGCCTGGCTTCATGATCGAGGTGGGCGCGCTGCGGGCGTTGCGCGCGGTGGCGGCGCTCGGGACGCTGGCCCGGGCGGCCGAGGAGCTCGGGTTCACGGCGTCGGCGGTTTCACAGCAGCTCAAGCGGCTGGAACGCCAGGTCGGGGTCCCGGTGCTGGCGCCGGCCGGCCGCGGGGTGGTGCTGACCCCGGCCGGGCAGGCGATCGCCGACTCGGCGCCGGAGGTGTTCCAGGCGCTGGAACGCTGCGCCGAAGCGGCCCGGTCGGTGTCGGCGGGCGCACCGCGCGGCACGCTGCGGGTGGTGGCGTTTTCGACGGCCATCCGCGGCCTGCTCGCGCCGGTCGTGCCCCGGCTGGCGGCGCGGTTCCCGGAGCTGCGCCTGGAACTCACGGAGCAGGACCCCGGCGAGGCGTTGCACAGCGTCGGCGCGGGGACGGCGGACCTGGCGCTCGTCCACGACGCCGACGGGTTGCCGCCGGCGCCCTTGCCGGTGTCCCTGCCGCCGTCGCTGGTGCGGCGCTGGGTGCACACGGACCTCGGCGACGTGGTGATGAGCCGCGCGCACCCGCTGGCCCGGCTCGACGCGCCGCTCGACGAGGCCTCGCTGGCCGGGCACGCGTGGGTGACCAGCCCGCCGGGAACCGTGTGCCACCAGTGGTTCCGGCGGTTGTTCGCGCAGGCCCGGACCGAGCCGGACGTGCGCCACTCGGTGGACGACTTCGCGACGCAGCTGTCACTGGTGGTTCCGGGACAGGTGGTGGCGTTGATCCCGCGGCTCGCGCGGCCGCCGTTGGGGGACGGCTTGGTGGCGCGGCCGTTGCGGCGGCCGCCGAAGCGGGAGGTGCACGCGGTGTGGCGGCGGAGCGCGGAGGCGAGCCCGGCGATCCGGGCGGTGCTGGCCGAGCTGGGCCCGGCCGAAGCGATCAGTGCAGCCGGTACACCGAAACGTGCGATGCCGACGCCGTCGTGAACTCCGCCCCGGTCCAGTCGGCGTGCCGTGACTCCAGCTCGAACCCGGCCAGCCGGCCCATCAGGTCCAGCTCGGCCGGCCAGATGTAGCGCTGCGGGCACCGGCTCAGCCGCGCCTGCCGGCCCTCGTCGAACGTGAAGTGGTGGGACACCAGGTGCTGGCGCACGGTGTCGTAGGTGTCGACACCGACGTACCCGGAGCCGGCGCGGAACACCACGGCGTCCTGACCCGGTGGCAGCCGCCGCAGCTCGGGGACGCCCAGCTCGATCACGAACCGGCCGCCCGGGTCCAGGTGGCGGGCCGCGTTGCGGAAGCACGCCACCTGCTCGTCCTGGGCCAGCAGGTTCGAGATCGTGTTGTACACGAGGTAGACCAACGAAAACCGGCCCGGCGCGGTAGCCGTCGCCATGTCCCCGACGATGACCGGAATCGTCGCCTTCTGCCGCAGCCGGGCGAGCATCGGCTCCGACAGCTCGATACCGGTGACGGACACCCCGTGCTCGGCGAGCGGGACGGCGATGCGGCCGGTGCCGATGGCGAACTCCAGTGCCCGCCCCCCGCCGGCCAGTGCGGCCAGTCGCTCCACCGCGGGCCCGACGACCTCGGGAGCGAACATGCCACGGCCGGGCGTGTCGTACCGCTCGGCCGTTTCGGCGTCCCAGATCTCGTCTTGTCGCACGGCTCCCACCGTCGCCCGCGGCCGGGGAAACTGTCCAACCAATTAAGACTTGCCCGATTTCGGGCAGGAATTTGGGCTTCGCCTCCCGGCAGTGCATGATGGCCCGTGTGGAGGACACCGACATCGTCGAGCGCGTCGCCGCGTCCACGGGGCTGCCGCCCCGGGTCGCCGCCCGGGTCGTCGACGACGTCCTGGCCTTCTACCGGACTCCCACCGAGGACTACGTGCGCCGCCGGCACGCCGAGCTGCAGGCCCAGGGCCGGAAGAACCCCGAGATCTTCCCGCTGATCGCCGCCGAGCTCCGGGGCCGCCTGGTGGCCGCGCCCGTCCTCTCCGAGCGGCAGCTGCGCCGCATCGTCTACGGCTAGAAAGGTTCGCCCGTGTGCGGAATCGTCGGCTACATCGGCGGCCAGAACGCCGCCCCCATCCTGCTCGAGGGCCTGACGCGGCTGGAGTACCGCGGCTACGACTCGGCGGGCATCGCCGTCCTCGGTGCCAAGGGCGGCACCCAGGTCCACCGGGTCGTCGGCCGGGTGCGGAACCTCGCCGCGGCCCTGCCCAAGCGGCTCGCCGGGAAGGCCGGCATCGGGCACACGCGCTGGGCCACGCACGGGCCCGCGTCGGAGGCCAACGCGCACCCGCACACGTCCGAAGACGGCCGGATCAGCGTCGTCCACAACGGCATCATCGACAACGCCGACGCCCTGCGCGCCCAGCTCGCCGACGCCGGCGTCACTCTCACCTCCGAGACCGACACCGAGGTCCTCGCCCACCTGATCGCGCGGGCGACCGCGGAAACCCTCGAGGACGCCGTCGTGCAGGCGGTCTCGCGGATCACCGGCACGTACGCGATCGCCGTCACCGACAGCGCGCACCCCGACCGCCTGGTCATCGCGCGCAACGGCTCGCCGCTGATCATCGGCGTCGGCGAGCGGGAGATGTTCGTCGCCAGCGACCTCGCCGCGCTCGTCCGGCACACCTCACAGGTCGCACACCTCGACGACGGCGAGTTCGCGACCGTCTTCTCCACCGGCTACCGCACCTTCACCGTCGACGAGAGCGACACCACCAAGCCCGCCACCGAGATCGACATCGACGCCGAGGACCTCGACCTGGGTGGCTACCCGCACTACATGGCCAAGGAGATCCAGGAACAGCCCGAATCCGTCGAGCGGATCATCCGCGGCCGGCTGGACGACCGGTTCGGCGTCGCCCGCCTGGACGGGCTCAACCTGACGCCGCGGGAGCTGCGCGGGTTCGCCCGCGTGAAGATCCTCGGCTGCGGCTCCGCCTACTACGTCGGCCAGATCGGCGCGACGATGATCGAAGAACTCGCGAGGATCCCGGCCGACGCCGAAGCCGCGTCGGAGTTCCGCTACCGCAACCCGATCATCGAAGCCGACACCCTCTACATCGCGGTCAGCCAGTCCGGCGAGACCATCGACACCGCCTTCGCCGTCGAGGAGATCAAGCGCAAGGGCGGCCGGGTCGTCGGCCTGGTCAACGTCGTCGGCTCGACGATCGCCCGCGCCTGCGAAGGCGGCGTCTACCTGCACGCCGGCCCGGAGATCGCGGTCGCCTCGACCAAGGCGCTGACCAACATGGCCGTCGGGTTCGCGCTGATCGCCCTGGCCCTGGGCCGGGTGCGCGATCTGTCCAATGCGGACGGCCAGCGGATCATCGACGCGATCCGCGCGCTGCCGGGCCAGCTCAAGTCCATCCTGGACCTCGAGCCGGAGATCGCCGAGCACGCGAAGACCGTCGCCACCGCGAAGAGCTTGTTCTTCGTCGGCCGGGTCCGCGGCTACCCGGTGGCCCGGGAGGGCGCGCAGAAGTTCAAGGAGATCTCCTACCGCCACGCCGAGGCGTACCAGACCTCCGAGCTCAAGCACGGCCCGCTCGCGCTGATCGACGAAGCGCTGCCGACCGTGGCCATCGTGCCGTCGGACGAGCTGACCGGGCGCAACCTCGCCGCGGTCCAGCAGATCAAGGCCCGCGGCGGCGCGGTGCTGGCGGTGACCCACGCGGACGTCGACTTCGGCGAACTGGACGTCCCGCGGATCGTGGTGCCCAAGACCGAGCCGGAGCTCGACCCGATCCTGCTGACCATCCCGCTGCAGCTGCTCGCCTACCACGCCGCCCTGACCCTGGGCTACGACATCGACAAGCCGCGCAACCTGGCCAAGTCCGTCACCGTGGAGTGAGCTCCTCAGCCGAGGCGGAAGTCGGCCACCCGGATCGGTGAGGGCGTCGTCCCGCTCGAAACCTGCTGGTACATCACGGAAATGACGCCGTCGGCGGCCAGCCGCGAGTCGTCGACGTCGACCTCGCCGAAAGCGTGCAGGTCCGGGCTGTACACCGTCTTCCAGTCGGTCCAGCCGCTCGCCTCGGTGGCCGCGACGATCCGGCCGAACGGCATGACGAGGTAGGCGTTGTCGGCGCGGTCGAAGACCAGCTTCGTCCGCTGGGTGGACTCGGGCGCGACCGGCACTTCACGCTTGGTCCAGGTGCCGTCGGCCGCCCGGCTGAGGAAGAAGGTCCGGCCGTACTGCTTGCGCTGGGCGGAGTAGTTCGTGACGCACTGGGTGAACCGGCCGGGCACGTAGCTGATCACCGCGTGCGGCTGCCCCGCGGAGTCGACGGCCTGGCTCTCCTGGTTCATCAGCCCGTGGTCGACCCCGAGTGGGTCGACGACCGTGCCCGGCGAGGACACGGCCACCGGCGTGCCGCCCGTCGTCGCGACGACCGTGCCGGCGTTGTTCCGCCAGGTCCGGCCGCGGTCGTCGCTGAAGACGTAGCCGGTGTCGTGGTTGGCCAGCCCGCCGGCGTTGCACAGCACCCCGGAATTGCCTTCGCGCCAGGTGAACGTCGCGTGCAGCCGCCCGCCGGGCCCGTAGGTGAGGCCGTGCAGGTACATGTTGCGGGTCGTGCTGGTGACGCCGTTCGAAGTCCACGAGCCGGTCGCCGACGACCACTTCCCGAGCTTGCGCCAGCTGCCCCCGCTGTACTCCGCGAGTTCGTTGGTGCCGTTGCCGGAAGCGCCGGTCCGGTAGCTGAGCTGCAGCTTGCGCTCCGGCGTGACGACGAACTGCGGGTACGTGATCGCCCCGAGGTCGACGCCGTTCAGCGTGCGCTGCACCGCCCCGAACGCCGAAGACGTCCAGGCGTGCGAAGCGGGCGCGGACAGCAGACCGGCCACCGACTCGACGTAGTAGACCTGGTTGCCGTGGGTGTCCATGGCCACGTGCAGCCGGCCGTCGTCGGCCGAGACACCCATCGAGATGACGTTGTGCGAGTCGTCCACGGTCAGCTTGTGCGGCAGCGCGACGGTCTGCCACGCACCGCCGCCGCCGGCCCGCCGGGCGACCACCGCGCTGCGGTCCGCGGTGTACCAGGCCGCGTACTGGTAGCCCGCGTAGGTGAAGATCCCGCTCTGCTGGAAGGAGTCGTTGTTCACCAGCCCGTCGTAGGAGACGAAGTACAGTGCCTTCGCGTCGAGCTGGGTGTCGGCGATCTTGACCACGGACACAGCCGCCTCGGCGGGCGTGGCGGGCAGCAGCGGCAGCGCCGCGGCCACCAGCACGCCGAGAATTCGGGAAAGCGCTCTCTTCGCCGTCATGGCCCACCCTTCCCGCGATGTTAACGCGAACAAGGATTGCGCCACCGCTGAACGCCGTCAACCGACGGATGGGGGGTTTCGGCTAGGGCCGCCCGGCGAGGACCCCGCCGGTGATGTCCTGGCGGCGCAACCGGGCCTGCTTGGGCATGTTCCAGCCGAGCACGCCGGTGACGGCACCCCCGCGGCGGTACTGCGCCACGAACCGGCCCGCGCGCGGCTCACCCTCCACAACGGACACTTCGGCGTCCGCGGACAGCGTCCCGTGCACGTGGATCCGGGCGTCGAACTGGTTGGTCCAGAAGTAGGGCACCGGTGTGTACGGGCGGTCTTCGCCGAGGACGTTCCCCGCGACGGCGACCGCCTGCTCGGTGGCGTTGGTCCGGTTTTCCAGCCGCAGCAGCGCGTCGAGCCCCTCGTGGTGCCAGCGGGCGACGTCACCCGCCGCGTAGATCCCGTCCGCCGCGCGGCAGCGGGAGTCGCACACGACGCCGTTGTCGCACAGCACCCCGCTACCCGCCAGCCAGTCCGTCGCCGGCGCGGCCCCGAAGGCCACCACGACGACGTCGGCGGGCAGCACGTCGCCGGACGCCAGCCGGACCCCGGTGACCCGGCCGTCGTCCGCGGCGAGCCCGGTGACCGCGGAGCCGAGCCGCAGCTCCACACCGCGAGCGGCGTGCAGTTCGGCGAGCAGGCCCGCGGCGAGGGGACCGAACTGGGAGGCCAGCGGCGCGGGCTGCGGGCCCGCGAGGGTGACCGGCACGCCCGCCGCGCACACGGTCGCGGCGATCTCCGCGCCGAGCACGCCGTCCCCGACGACCACCACGCGCTTGCCCGGCGCGAGGTCCGCGCGCAGGGCCAGCGTGTCGTCGAGGGTGCGCAGGACGTGGACGCCGCCGAGGCCGTCCTGCCCGGGCAGGGTGCGCGGCCGCAGCCCGGTGGCGAGCACGACCGCGTCCGCGGTCAGGGTCCGCCCGGCCGCCGTGTGGACGGTCCGCGCACCGGCGTCCAGCCGCACCGCCGGGTCGCCGAGCAGGAACTCGGCGGCCAATGCCGACAGCGCCTCCGGCGTCCGCAGCTGCGCCTGCGCGGGCGTCCAGCTCCCGCCGAGGACCTGCTTGGACAGCGGCGGCCGGTCGTAGGGCAGGTGGGCCTCGGCACCCAGTACCGTCACGCGGCCCGCGTAACCCTTGCGGCGCAAGGCTTCCACGGTCGCGAGCCCGGCGGCCGAGCCGCCGACGACCAGGACGTCGCCGATCATCCCTGCTCGCTGACCGAAATCGCCACACCCGGGCACACGCTCGCCGCCTCGCGCACGACTCCGTGCAGCGCTTCGCCGGGGTGTTCGTCGAGCAGGATGACGATGCCGTCGTCGTCGCGCTGGTCGAACACGTCCGGGGCGAGCATGACGCAGGTGCCTGCCCCGCAGCACTTGGCTTCGTCCACGGTGACCTTCATGGCGGTTCCTTTCCTCGAGAGTTACTTCGTGACCGGCGCGAGCCACAGCCCGGCCAGTACGTCGGTGAGAGCGGTGGCGGTGCCGCGCCAGCCGGCCCTCGGGGTGCCCACGCCGTCGGCGAGGGCGCGTTCGCGCTCGGCCATCGCGTGCATCAGCACGAGGCGGGTGATGTCGTTGCGTTCGGCGCGGACTTCGGCGGGCAGGCCGGGCAGGCACCGGTAGAGGCCCGCGAGGGTCCGCGCCAGCGACGGGGACGTCAGCGTCTCCTCGATGGCGACCGTGCGCAGTGACGGCTCGGTCATCACCTGGGCGGCGAACCGGGCGAACCAGGTGGGCGCGCCTAGCTCGGCCAGGTGCTCGGTGGTGGGGTGCACCAGGCACCCGAGCCAGTCCCGCAGCCCGACGTGGCCGCCCTCGTCCAGCCGGCGACCACGCAGCCGCTCGATCGGCCCGGTGTGCTTGCGGACGATGGCCCGCACCAGCTCGGTCCGGGTGCCGAAGTGGTAGCCGACGGCGGTGTTGTTCCCCTGCCCGGCCGCCTCGCTGATCTGCCGGTTGGACACGGCCGGCACGCCGTGTTCGGCGTAGAGGCGTTCCGCCGCCACGAGGAGCCGCTCCCGCGTCGCCTGCGCGCGGTCCGTCACCAGCGGACGGGCAGTTCCCGCAGCCCGCCGACCGCGAGCCCCTCGACCCGCCGCAGCTCGTCCGCCGGGACCGCGAGCTCCAGCGACGGCAGCTTGCGCAGCAGCACTTCCAGCACGACCTGCAGCTCGGTGCGGGCCAGCGGCTGCCCGAGGCACGCGTGCGCGCCCGCGCCGAAGGCCAGGTGCGGGTTCGGGCTGCGGGTCAGGTCCAGTTCGGCGGCGTTCTCGAAGGCGTCCTCGTCGCGGTTGGCCGCGGCCATGCTGCACATCGCGGTGGTCCCGGCCGGCAGCACCGTGCCGCCGACCTCGAACTCCTCGGTGAGGTAGCGCTGCATGCCCACGCCCGCGTTGGCGTCCGCCCGCAGGGCTTCCTCGACCGCCGTGCGCACCAGCGAAGGATCGGCCAGCAGCTGCTCCCACCGGCTCCGGTCGGCCAGCAGCATCGCCGTCATCTTCGCGATCATGTTCGCGGTGGTCTCGTGGCCGGCGATGAGCAGGCCGATGCCGGTGGCGGCCAGCTTCGCGTCGGACCAGCCGGCGCCGTCGGCGATCAGCGCGCTGAGGATGTCCTCGCCCGGCTCGGCCCGCTTGGCCGCGAGGTGCCCGCCCATGTACCGGCCGAACTCCGCCTGCGCCGCGTCGAACTCCGCCTGCGTGTAGCGGGTCATGCTGAGCATGACGTCGGACCAGTGGGCGAACCGGTCGCGGTCGGTGTCGGGCACGCCGAGCATGTCGCAGATGACCCAGACCGGCAGCGGGAAGGCGAGACCCGCCTTGAGGTCGCCGGGCGCCCCCTTCGCGACCATCTCGTCGATGAGCTGCTCGGCCATCGCCGCCATACCGGGTCGCAGCGCGTTCATCCGCTTGGCGGTGAACCACTTGCCGATCAGGCGCCGCCACGTCAGGTGGTCTTCGCCGTGCTGCGGGAGCACGGACGCCATCTCGCTGTTGAACACCCCGCCCGATTCGGTGTCGGCGACGCGGGCCGCGTTGTCCGCCGGCGTCGGCCGGGTGAACCGCGGGTCGGACAGGACGCTCTTGACGTCGTCGTAGCGGGTGATCAGGGCGGCCTCGTCCCCGCTGGCCAGCGCGACGCGGGCGACCGGGCACTTCGCCCGGAACTCGGCCCACTCGGCCGGCGGCGCCAGCGCGGTGGCGGCCTCGAACGGGAAACGCGGCAACGGGTCGGTGTGGCTTGGCGTCATCACGGGCCTCTCGTTGGTGAATGTCCCCGGCCCGAGCATGGCGACAATCCACGATTAAGTCAAGCAGTTGACTTAATTACCGGAGAGCCCACAGTCTCGCAGGGGCAGAGATGAGTTATTCGCGCTCGACCCTGCGCAGGCCGCCGCCGGGCGTCCACCACTCGACCACCAGCAGCGTCGCCGCCTCGTTCAGGTGGGTGTGCACGACCTCGGCGACGTCGGCCACGAACCGCTCGCCGTCCTCGGTGCGCGCCCGCCCGGCGATCTTCGCCTCCCCCGGCCACCGCGCCTCTTCGCCGTCCACCGGGTCGACCGTCGCGCTGTGCAGCGCGAACCGCGGATCCCGCCGCAGGTCCGCGCCCTTGCGCGCGTTCGGCATCGACCCGAAGACCAGCTCACCGTCCTCGAAGACCGTTTCGATGCCCGAGATCCGCGGCGAGCCGTCGGCCCGCAGGGTCGCGATCGTCTTGTGCTTGTGCGCGTCGAACAGGGCCCGCACCCGCCGCGCGAACTCCGGCTCCGCCGCTTCGCACTCCCGCCACGCCGTCATGTCCCCATGGTCTCGCACCTCAGCCCGGCGACGAGGACTTTCACCATCCGGCGCGCGTCGTACCGGGGGTCGTCCGCTCCGATGCAGAGGTTGCCGACCCCGCGCATGAGGTCCAGGGGCGCCACCGCGGCCCGGATCTCGCCGGCCGCGGCGGCGGCGTCGAGCAGCTCGGCGCACACCGGCACGAGCCGGTCGAGGAAGTACGCGTGCAGCGACTCGAAGCCGGCGCTGTCCGACTGGAGGGCACCGGCGAGCCCGTGCTTGGTCACCAGGAAGTCGACGAACAGGTCGATCCACTGCGCCAGCGCGGCGTACGGCGAGTCGTTCGCGGCCAGCAGGGCCGGCCCCGCCTCCGTGCAGGCGTCCACCTGGTGCCGGAAGACCGCGATGACGAGGTCCGCCCGGGTCGGGAAGTGGCGGTAGATCGTGCCCATCCCGACCCCGGCCTTCGCCGCGATGTCCCGCACCGGCGCGTCCACGCCGGACGCGACGAAGACCGCGGCCGCCGCGTCCAGCAGCGCCTTTTCGTTGCGCCGGGCATCCGCCCGCTTGGGCTTGCGCTCGTCCACCGACCCCTCCCTTGCTAAGCGGAACAGAGTTCCGTATCGTTAGCGGAGCAACGTTCCGTTTGCTCATCATGCCACGGAGGCACCCCCCATGCAGTACCGCACCTTGGGCCGCACCGGCGTCCAAGTCAGCACCCTCGCGCTCGGCGCGATGAACTTCGGCGCCATCGGGCGCGTCACCCAGGACGAGGCGACGGCCATCGTCGACGCCGCGCTCGAAGCCGGCATCAACCTCGTCGACACCGCCGACATGTACGGCCAGGGCGAGTCGGAGACGATCGTCGGCCGGGCGATCGCCGGCCGCCGCGACGACCTCGTGCTGGCCACGAAGGCGACCATGCCGATGGGCGAAGAGCGCAACCACCGCGGCAACTCGCGCCGCTGGCTGGTCCGCGCGCTCGAGGACAGCCTGCGCCGCCTCGACGTCGACCACGTCGACCTCTACCAGATCCACCGCTGGGACCCGGCCACGAGCGATGAGGAAGCGCTTTCCGCGCTGACCGACCTGCAGCGCGCGGGCAAGATCCGGTACTTCGGGTCGTCGACGTTCCCCGCGTACCGCATCGTCCAGGCGCAGTGGGCCGCCCGCGAGCACCACCTCGGCCGGTACGTCACCGAGCAGCCGAGCTACTCGATCCTGCAGCGCGGCATCGAAGCCCACGTGCTGCCGGTGACCGAGGAGTACGGCATGGGCGTGCTGGCGTGGAGCCCGCTGGCGTCGGGCTGGCTGTCGGGCGCGGTCCGTGCGGGCCGGGAGATCACCACCAGCCGCGCGGCGGTCCTGCCGGAGCGCTTCGACCTCGACGTCCCCGCCAACCGGGCCCGGCTCGACGCCGTCGAGAAGCTGGCCAAGCTCGCCGAACAGGCCGGGCTCACCTTGATCCAGCTCGCGCTCGGTTTCGTCACCGCGCACCCCGGCGTGACGAGCGCGCTCATCGGCCCGCGCACGCATGCCCACCTGCGCTCGCAGCTCGAAGCCGCCGACACCGTGCTGCCCGCCGACGTCCTGGACGAGATCGACGCGGTCGTCGCCCCGGGCACCGACCTGGCCCCGGGCGAGAAGTTCGACACCCCGCCGGCCCTGCTCGACCCGTCGCTGCGGCGGCGCCGATGAGGTTCGGCATCCTGACCGCACCGATGCAGGTGGGGTACGACGAAATCCTGCGCGTCTGGCGCGAAGCGGACACGGTGCCGGAGATCGAGCACGCGTGGCTGTTCGACCACCTGATGCCGATCGGCGGCGACCCGGATGGCCCGATCTTCGAGGGCTGGACGCTGCTTTCGGCGCTGGCGGCCCAGACGTCGCGGCTGCGCATCGGCCTGCTGGTCACCAGCAACCGGTTCCGCCCACCGGCGGTGCTGGCGAAGATCGCCACAACGGTCGACATCGTTTCCGGCGGCCGGCTCGACTTCGGCATCGGCGCGGGCTCCCGGCCGAGCCACCCGCTGGCCCGGCGGGAGTACGACGCGCACGGCCTGCCGTACCACAGTCAAGAGGACGCCGTGGCGGCCCTGGCCGAGGCGTGCACGGTCATCCGTCGCTTGTGGACTTCACCGGAGCCGTTCGACTTCGAAGGTGAGCACGTCCGGCTGACCGGAGCATTCGGGAATCCCCAGCCGGTGCAGAGCCCACACCCACCGATCATGATCGGCGGCCGGGCGAGCGCCACCCTGCGGGTGGTGGCGGAGCACGCAAACCTGTGGAACATCCCGGGCGGCGGCGACATAGCGGACCTGGCGGCCCGGAGCCGGTTGCTGGACAAGTACTGCGCAGAGATCGGCCGCGACCCGGCGGAGATCACCCGATCGATCTTCCTCCCGGTGGATTACGAGCGCCCGGAGACAACCCGGGCAAAGATCGCCGAGGCGGCGGACGCCGGGTTCGGGCACTTCGTGCTCGGCTTGGGGAATCCGTACCCCGAGGGGGTGGCGCAGTGGGTGGCGGATGAGCTGATCCGCCGATAGTGAGACCAAGCGGCGCCCCCTGTCCTGACAACAAAGGAGCGGGGTGGTCATCCCGTCGCCTGAGGCCCAAAAATCACTTTGAGCCGGGCCCGCAACCCACAGCGCAGCGTGGGGGGCAGCGGAAGCTTGCGGGCCC
>NZ_JBHVXZ010000057.1:0-14538 GCF_042881395.1 Amycolatopsis sp. NPDC058278
CCTATCGCTCGGCACCGACGGTTTCGGAGCGATGCCGCGGTGCCGGTGCCGGAGCAACGGCACCGCGGTGTCTCGCTGTCTGCGTCGCCGCGGTGCCCGCGTTGCGCACGGTGCCTGGTTCCTGCGGTGCCGCGGCGCCCGCGGTACCGCAGGCGCGCCGATTGCGGTGCAGCCGTGCTCGCAACGACCGAAACCCGGCCGGCCGGATCGCCCACCGCAAAGCGGGTGACCCGGCCGGCCGGGTTCCGGTGCCGCGGTCAGCCGGCGGAACCGCCGGCAGGTACCGCGGACTCCGCCGCGCCGTCGAGTACCGCGACGACCCAGGCCACGAAATCCGTTTCGGAGGTCGACTCCGCCGCACGCATCCAGCGTTGTTTCTGGCTGAGCGGCACGGTCACCTGGATCCTCAGCGTCGGGTCCGTGCCGTCGTCCTCACCGGAGCCGAGCCGGCGGCTGGCCCGGACGCGGTTGCGCAGCTCGTTGCGCGACCAGCCGAACCGCTCCGCCCGTTCGAGCCACCGGTCCTGGTCGGCGGGGGCCAGTGCGGCGAGTTCGGCGTGGTGCTGGAAACTCACCGTCGCCCGCCGGCGGTGCACCGCGAACTGGCGGGCGACCCAGGCGTAGTTGCGGAGTGTCTGGTAGTCGAGCGACGTTTCTTCGATCGCTTTTTTGTAGAGGTTCGGATACTTGTCCTGGCCGTAGATCAACCAGTCTCCCAGCCACCAGGAGGACGACTCGGACAGCGCGTTGATCTGATGGCCGATCCGGCTCCATTCCTGGATCGGAGTGTCCGGTGGCAAACTGAAACTGGTCCGTCTCGTCATGGCGGTCGGTGGCAGTGGCGGCTGTGCGGCGCCGGGTTCCCGGCGCTCAACTCTGCCTGCGGTGAGCTGTTGTCCACTTGCTGTCCCCATCTGGACTCCCCAGTAGCGAATCGCCCGTGGTTCACGTGAGTTCATGTTCGCTCTGTCGATCATAAACTGGTGTAAGAACCAACGTCAACTGAGGTGGACCTGCGCGGTGTCCTCGTCACCACCTCAGCTGGTGGATCAGTTAGACTGAGCGCGTGCAAGAGGAGGAATCGATGCCGCAGTCTTCTCCGGGTGGCGAACGAACCCTTGCCGCGAAGATCGACCACCTGTTCCGCACAGTGCGGCCGCGCAGCGGCAAGGAGTACAGCTTCGAGGAAGTCGCCGAGGCCATCCGCGGCAGTGACGGCGCGAGCATCTCCGCCACCTACCTCTGGCAGCTCCGCAAAGGCGCGCGCGACAACCCGACCCGGCGGCACCTCGAAGCACTGGCCCGTTTTTTCGGTGTTCCGCCGGCATATTTCTTCGACGAGTCGACAGCCACTCAGGTCGACGCCGAACTGGCTTTGCTCGCGGCCTTGCGCGACGCGTCGGTGCGGCAGATCGCGTTGCGGGCTTCTGGCTTGTCGCCCAAGACGTTGAGCGCGATAACCCAGTTGGTCGAGCGCGCACGGGAAATCGAAGGATTACCCGACGAGGGTTGAGGAAAAGGTGCCGGCCGGTCACACGGGCCACCGCGATTCGGGCACTATGGGCAAGGGGGAGCTCGTCCTGGGGGAGGTGTGATGGTGTGGACCCTCCGGCGGCTGCGCCGTCGGTGCGAGGCCATCGCGGCGGAACTGCCGCTGACGAATCCCTTCGACGTGCACGATCTGTGCCGGCACGTGGCACAGCGCCGGGGACGCCCGATCCACCTCGTGCCGATCACCGGAATGGGCGAGGCGCACGGCCTGCTGATGTCCACCGACTCGGCGGACCTGATCTTCCACGAGGTCGCCACCTCGTGGCCCCACCAGGAACACATCATCCTGCACGAACTGAGTCACCTGCTGTGCGGCCACTACTGTGAAGACCTGACCGCGGCAGGCGAGATCCGCGCGCTGATCCCGCACCTGGACGCCAAGACCATCCGCAGCATGCTGGCGCGCACCTCCTACCAAGCCCCGGAGGAGCTCGAGGCCGAACTGCTGGCTTCGGTGGTGCGGCAACGGGCGGAACTGGTCGGGCCCGACGGGATCAACAGCCGGATCAGGGCCGCCTTCGACTGATCACATGGCCTCCCCGACCGAGTGGCTCCGTTTGAACGGGCCGGCGTTGCTGGCCTGCCTCGCCGTCGTCGTCCGGATCGCCCGGTCCCGGCACCGGCGGCGGTCCGGCAGCGAGGTGACGATCTGGCTCGTCTCGCTGTGCATCGCGTTCTCCCTGGTGCTGCAGACATCCGTGGTGTACTTCGCGGTGGGCCGCTTCACCGGCATCCCCAACCTCGCCAGGCTGGCCAACCACGGCTGCATCCTCGTCGCCGCGGTGGCCGGGCAGGACTTCCTGCTGCAGATCAACCGGCCGGAGCAGGCGCGGCGCCGGGTGGTGCCGTACACGATCTGGGCGGCGACCGTGTTCGCCGCGATGTGCCTGCTGTTCGTGCTGAGCCGCACGGGCGTGGACGAAATCCATTTCGCGGCCCGGTACGGGCGCACGCCAGGGGTGCTGGAGTACTGGCTCGTGTACGTCGCCGGACTGCTCCCGGCGATGGTGGACTCGGTCCGGCTCACGGTGGGGTACGCCGCGAAGTCGACCGAGACGGTGATCCGGCTGGGATTGCGCCTGATCGCCACCGGCATCGTTTGCTCGATGCTGTACCACGTGCAGAAAGCCGTGTTCTTCGCGGCGCAGCGCCTCGACCTGCACTACCCCCGGTCCATCGGCGGCCCGATGGACCGGTACCTCCCGCCCCTGTCGGTCCTGCTCGTGATCGTCGGGATCGTGCTGCCCACCTGGCGCACCCCGGTCGTCGTCAGCAACTACCTGACGCACCTGCGATTGCGCCCGCTCTGGCTCGCGTTCTACGCGGTCGTCCCGCGCATCGCGTTCGACCCGCCGAGATCCCGGCTGCGGGAAGTGGTCGACGTCCGTGACATCGGCCTGAAGCTCTACCGCCGCGTGGTGGAGATCCGCGACGGCAGGCTCGCGTTGCGCGCGCACCTCGACCCCGAAATCGCGGCGGCGGCCGGGGAATCGGGGCGCGCGGCGGGATTGGCGGGTCAGAAGCTGGACGCGCACGTGGAAGCGGTCACGCTGGCCGCGGCCATCCGCGCGGTGGCGGACGGAGCGGAGCCGCCCGGCGACGGCGCGGCGCTGGCTGTGCCGGGTGGCCGTGACTTGGACAGCGACATCGCGTTCCTGAAGGCGGTCGCCGCCGCCTACCGCCGGCTCGATCCCCGGCTCCGCGTGCCGCAGCGGACCGCCGGCTCAGGACACGTCGAATAGGCCGGGCGCGGATTTCACCGGGCTGAAGTCCGCTTCCTTGCCCGTCCGCTCCCAGATCACGTCGGCGCAGTGCAGACCCTCGGCGGACAGCTGCCGCTTCACGACCTTGAACGTCGAGGTCCGCGGGAGTTCCCGGACGGTGCGCACGTACCGGGGCACCTGTTTGGGGCCGAGGTCGGCCTGGGCGGCGAGGAAGCGGCCGAAGCCGGCCGGATCCAGCCGGGTGCCGTCGGTGACGATGGCGGCCATCACCTGGTCGCCGGTCACCGGGTCGGGCACCGCGTAGACGGCGGCGTCGGTGATCGCGGGATGCCGCAGCAGGATGCGCTCGATCGGCGCCGTGCCGAGGTTTTCCCCGTCGACGCGGAGCCAGTCGCCGAGCCGGCCGGCGAAGTAGCAGAAGCCGGCGGCGTCGGCGTAGGCGAGGTCGCCGGTGTGGAAGCGGCCGTCGCGCAGGCGTGCGGCGTCGGCTTGCGCGTCGCGGTAGTACCCGGCGAACCAGCCGGCGCCCGCGGTGTTGACCAGTTCGCCGACGGCCTCCGCCGCGTTGAGCAGGTGGCCGTCGGCGTCGAACTCGGCCGGGGGACAGCGGCGGCCGGTGTCCGGGTGCAGGATGGCCACGTCGCCGGCCGGCCGGCCGAGGGAGCCGGGTGGGGTGTCGTCGGTGCGGGCGAAGCCCACGCCGCCTTCGGTGGAGCCGAACGCGTCGACGACCTTGCAGCCGAAGCGCTTCTCGAACGCGGTCAGGTCGGCGCTCGCTCCTTCGTTCCCGTAGACCAGGCGCAGGGGGTTGTCCGCGTCGTCCGGCCGCGGCGGCGTCGCGACCACATAGGACAGTGGCTTGCCGACGTAGTTCGCGTAGGTCGCCCCGAACTTCCGCACGTCGGGCAGGAAGCCGGAGGCGGAGAACCGGCGGCGCAGGGCGATGGCCGCGCCGGCCGCGAGTCCGACGGCCCAGCCGGCCATGATGGCGTTGGAGTGGAACATCGGCATGGTGACGTACACGGTGTCCGATGTGGACAGCCCGAAGCGCTGGGCGAGCATCGCGCCGGGGAACGCGATCTTGCCGTGGGTGCAGCGCACCGCCTTCGGGTCGCCGCTGGTGCCGGACGTGAAGATCAGCATCAGCAGGTCGTCGGCGGAGGCGGGGACGGGATCGGCCGGGTCGTTCGACGGCGCCCAGGATTCCAGGTCGCGCACGCCGATCCCGCCGAGGTCCAGCCCGGCCAGCAGGGGCCGGTACTTCCGCTCGGTGAGCACGAACTGGCAGTCGGCGAGCCGGATGTCCCGCGCGAGGGCTTCCCCGCGCCGGGTCGGGTTGAGCCCGACCAGGACCGCTCCGGCGAACGCGCAGGCGCCCAGCAGGACGGAGAACGCCGGCACGTTGTCGGCCAGGATGCCGACGTGGGGCGGTTCGTCCCGGCGCAGCGCTTCGCGGAGGCCGGCCGCCCAGCGCGCGGAGGCGCGGACGTGCTCGGCCCACGACCACGTTTCGTCCTCGAACCGCAGCCCCGGACGCTCGTCACCGGTGCGGGCCAGCAGCAGCTCGGTCACCGTCGGGACGCTCATCCGCGCACCTCCAGGCGCCGGCGGGCAGAAGTGAAACAGGTTCTACTTCTACCACGGCGACGGCCGCTGGGTCCACCGCGCCGGTCAGCGGCGGCCGGTGGCCAGGATGACGAGGAACTGGCCGCCGCCCGGCTGGACGTCGGCGGTGACCGGCAGCCCCGGTACCAGCCGGGAAAACCGGTCAACCAGCCAGTCCGCCGCTTCCCGGGCGTCCCGCTCGGTCGGGCAGCGGGCCACCATCTCCCGGCCGCCCTTGCGCTCCAGCCGGCCGGCCACGGTGATCAGCGGCGCGGGTTCGGCCACGTGCAGGCGGTCCGGCCAGGCGATCACCACCTTGACCGCGCCCTTGCGGGTGTTGCAGCCGCGGTGCGCGAGCCGCTCCGGGACCTTGGCCTTCCGGTCGGCGGTCCGGCTGTCGACGCTGGGTCCGCGCGGGTCGTTCACCGACATGCCGGGGTCGACCGGTTCGTCGCACACCCAGCACCGCCAGCCGTCGCGCTCGGCCACGTCATCGAGGAGGCTCACCCGGGCAACCTAGCAAGCACGGTGACCACCGGAACACCTGCGTCCCTCCGGGAGTTGTGCGTGGCATGACCTCACTCGTGGACCGCACGATCACCGCCCTCCGTTCCGAGCACGACACGCTCGCCGACCTCGCCCGCGGCCTCACCGACGACCAGCTGGCCGCGCCCAGCGGCGCCGCGGAGTGGACCGTCGCCCAGGCCCTTTCCCACCTCGGCAGCGGCGCCGAGATCGGCCGCGCACCCCTCGTGCGGGCCGCCGGCGAGACCGTGGCCGCCGAAGAAAACCAGACGATCTGGGCCCGCTGGGACGGGTCCGCGCCGCGGGTGCAGGCCGAGGGCTTCCTGGAGCACAACGGCCGCTGGCTCGAAACCGTCGAGGCGCTCACGCCCGAGCAGCGTTCGTCGCTGACCGTCGACCTCGGCTTCCTGCCGGAGCCGGTGCCGCTGGTGACCGCGCTGGGCATGCGGCTGAGCGAGGTGGCCAACCACTCGTGGGACGTGCGCGTCGCCTTCGACTCCGGTGCCGGGGTCGACGCCGGCTCGGCCGCGGTGCTGGTCGACCTCATGACCGGGCCCCTCGGGTTCATGCTGAGCTTCCTCGCGAAGCCGGCCGAGCTCGCGAACCCGGTGTCCGTCGCGGTTCCCGGCGCCGGGCTGGTGATCGACGACGCGGTCACCGTGGTGGACCACCTCGAGTCGCCGTCCGCGACGTTCACCGGGCCGGCGGAGGCGTTCATCCGGCTGCTCAGCGGCCGGCTCAAGGCGCCGTACGACAAGGACGTCACCGTCGAAGGCGCCGTCACGCTCGACGAGCTGCGCCGGGTGTTCCCCGGCTTCTGAGTTCACCGGTAGCTCTCGAGGAGGTCGGCCAGTGCGGCGGGACGGCTGAGCGCGACGCAGTGACCGGCGGTGATCTCGTCCGGGACGATGCCGAGCCGCTCGGCCGCCAGCCGGCGGAAGAAATCCGGCGGGAAGCAGCGGTCCTCGCGGCACAGCACGAACCGGGTGGGCACCGCCGGCCACGCTTCCAGCGGCCACGGCTCCCGCATCGCGGCGGGGGAGGGGTGGGCCCGCTCCCTGCTCAGCGCTTCGTCCGCGAGGGCCCGCGGGACGTCGTGGTAGAAGCCGACGTGCGGGTCGGCGTGGCCGGTGCGGCCACCGTCGCGCGCCGCCTGGGCCTGCACCGCCTCGCCGCATCCGGTGTTCTCGCCCCAGTCCCCGGGCGACTCGCCGGGCGCGGGGATCATCCCGGCCACCAGGACCAGCAGGCCGGCCGCGAGCCGGTCGGCGACCAGCGGTGCGGTGAACCCGCCGAAGGAGTGGCCGACGACGACCAGGTCGGTCCGGTCGCCGACGGCTTCGACCACGGTGACATCCGAGGCTTCGCCTCAGGCCGGGGGCTCTGCCACCCGGAGCCCCCGGAAAGCACTACCGCGTCGGCGTAGTCGGTGAGCGTGGCCGAGGCGTCGCCGGCGGGCAGGTCCGGGGCCACCACGTCGTGACCCCGGGCCCGCAGCTCGGCGGCGACCAGGTGCCAGGCCCAGCCGGCGTCTCCGCCGCCGTGGATCAACACATACGTGCTCATGGGACTGCCTTTCCGTTGTCGTTCAGGGGTTTCGGCGGCGCAGGGCGGGCCCGAGCGCCCGCTGGGCGGTGAACAGCGCGATCCCGCCGATGGCGCAGGCCACGCCGAGGACGGTCGCGCCGAGCAGCTGGAGCAGCGCGGTTCCGGCCAGCGGGCCGAGCACCGCGCCGACGCTCCAGGTCGTCGAAGCCAGGCCCAGGTACCCGCCGCGCAGCTCGGCCGGGGCGAGAGCGGCGAAGGTGTCGCCGAACCGGACGGCGATCCCGATCTGCCCGAGCGTCCAGATCAGGACCGAGCCGGCGAAGGCGGCGGTGCCGTCACTCACGGAGCCGAGCCCGGCGCCCAGCCCGACCAGGAGCATCGAGGTGGCCGACACCGTGGTGCCGTCGCGGCCGGCGAGCAGCCGGACCGCCAACGGCTGGAGAGCCACGACGGCGATCCCGTTCAGGGCCAGGACTCCGCCGTAGGCCGCCGGGCCGGGACCGCCGGCCGCCATCAGCAGCGGCAACGTCGTGAACGTCTGCAGGAACAGCGTGAAGTAACCGGTGTGCAGCGCCAGCATCGCGAGCATCAGCCGGTCGCGCAGCACGACCGGCAGCAGCGCCCGCCGCGTCCGCACCGATCCCGCCGGCCGGGTTTCCGGCACCTGGCGCCAGACGATCAGTGCCGCGGCCAGCGACGCGGCCACGTTGATCCAGAACAGGAGCCCGTACCCGTAGCCGGCGAGGATCCCCGCGGCGATCGTGGCGACCGAGAAGCCGAGGTTGGCCGCCCAGTAGAGCAGCCCGAACGCGCGGACCCGCTGGTGCGCCGGTAGATCGGCCACTGCGGCCGACCCGGCCGGGCGGAACAGCTCGATCGTCAGCCCGACACCGACGGCGGCCGTCCAGATCCCGGGCAGCGAGTCCGCCGAGCCGAGTGCGGTGAGCGCCGCGGCGGCACCGATGAAGCCGGCCAGCATGGTGTTGCGCCGGCCGATCCGGTCGCCGAGCCAGCCGCCGAGCAGCTGGGAGCCGATGTCGCCCAGCCCGACCGCCGCGACCACCGAGCCCGCGGTCGCGGGGGAGAGGTGCTGCGCCTGCGTCAGGTACAGCACCAGGAACGCCCGCACCACCCCGCCGGCGCGGCCGACGAAGTGCGTGGCCGCCAAGGCCCAGACCAGTTCGGGGAGCCCCTGCCGGGTTGCCGTGGTCGTCATGGGAACCACGCTAGGTCCGCGGAGACATCACGAAAAGCGATGAATTCCGATCGAATCGATCGCCAGCGGCTATGTTAGCTGGCTATGGCCGACTTCGAGCTGCGTCACCTGCGGACCATGGCCGCCATTGCCGAGGAAGGCACGTTCGGGCAGGCGGCGGCCCGGCTCGGCTACACCCAGTCCTCGGTGAGCCAGCAGATCGCCGCGCTGGAGAAGGCCGTCGGCGGCCCGGTCTTCGACCGGCCCGGCGGGCCGAGGCCGGTCCGGATCACCCGGCTCGGCGAGGTGGTCCTGGCCCACGGCCGCGAGCTGCTGGCGAAGGCGGCCACGCTGACCGACGCCGTCGGCCGGTTCCGGGCGGGCCACGGCCGCATCGACATCGGCACCTTCCAGAGCGTGTCGAACCTGATCCTGCCCGCCGTCATCCGCCGGCTGCTGGACGAGCACCCCGGCTGCGACATCAGGCTGTCCGACGTGCCGCCCGAGGACCCGCGGATCGGGGAGCTCGACCTGCTGTTCCACGACGGCCCGGTCGGTGGCGACGTCGAACACGTCAAGCTGTTCGACGAGCCGTACCTGCTGGTGACGCGCGCCGGCGCGGTGCACGGTGGTGGCCAGGTGCCGGTGAAGCGGCTCGACGAGGTCCCGATGGTCGCCTGGCCGCCCACCCACCACCAGCGGTGGCTGGAGCGGACGCTCGCCCGCGCCGGCGCACAGCCCCGGTTCGTGTTCCGCACGACGGGCCACGAAACCATCCTGTCGATGGTGCGGGCGGGCATCGGCTGGGCGGTGCTGCCGTGGCTCGCCCTGCACGGCCAGGACGCCTGGGCCGACGATCAGCTCGCCGTCCACCCGCTGAAGCCGTCGCCCACCCGCGAGCTGACCCTGTACTGGCCGGCCGGGCGCACCGAATCCCCGCTGGCGGTCCGGGCGCGGGAGATCGCCGTCGACGTCGCCCGCGACCTCGCCGAGCGGATGTGACCGTCAGAAGTGGATCAGCGTGCGTGCCGAGGCGGCGGCGTCGGTGAGCTTCGTGCCGGTGCCGGTGACGAAGTAGAGGCCGGCCGGGCCGGTGCACTGGAGCGTCACGCTGAACCCGCCGGTGACCGGGTTCGAGGAGTAGTCGGAGCACAGCTGGCCGGTGCCCGCGTAGATCTGCGCGAGGGTGTGGGCCTCGTGGGCGGCATCGGTGAGGGTGGTGCCCAGGCCCTGCCGGAAGGTGATACCGGCCGGGGCGTTGCACTGCAGCGTCACGCCGAAGCCGCCCAGCTGGGTGCTGCTGCCGTTGGAGGAGGTGCAGTTCAGGGCGGCGATGGCGGGGTCCTGCACCAGTGAGGTGGCTTCGGCGGTCGCGGCGGTCAGCGTGGTCCCCAGGCCGGCCACCACGCGGAAGGAGCTGCCGACGCAGGTCAGCGTCTGCTCGTAGCCGCCGAGGACGGCCCGGTTGGTGTAGGCGGAGCAGGAATCGGCGGCGTCCGCGGTGGCGGGGGCGGCGACGGCCGAGCCGACGGCGACGGCGAGGGCGCCGAGCGCTCCGAGGCAGCGACGCACGGACATGCGGAACTCCTTTGCCGGGCAGGGCGCCGCCGGTCGGAAAATGGTGCGGCGCGGGTGTTTTGTGGTCTACCACCCGCGCACAGGGTGTCTTCACGGCATTTGTGACGACACCGCCGTTCGTCCTGCGGACTGGTCCGGACCACCGCGACGGTGCGGCGGATCAGCCGTTGCGGGCCATGGCGCCCGTGATCAGCAGGGCCAGCCCGTGCGCCAAGGCCGGCGCCAGGTCCAGCCGGAGCGCCGCCAGTGCCGGGTCCGCTTCGTACGCCGCGCGGGTGCTGGGTGACGGGCGGCAGTGGGTCCACAGGCCGCCGGCCAGGATCATGGCCAGCAGGCACACCGGTGCCGCTTCGCCGCCGACTTCGGGCACGGTGCGGCGGAGCAGCTCGGCCATCGCGTCCAGCCCGCCGAGAGCGGACCGCTTGAACCGCACCACGACGTCGGTGGACACGTTGTGCTCCAGGACGCCCGCCTGCGCGCCGATGAGGTCGCAGAGCACCGTGCGGCGGGCCAGCGAGCGGGAGACCACCGCCGCGAACGCCTCGGCCCGCTCCGGCGCCGGACGGTCCGGGGCGACGCCCGCGGCCACCTCGCCGGACACCTCGGCCAGCCAGTCCCGCAGGGCGCGGTCGAGCAGTTCCAGGAGCACGGCCTCCCGGGATTCGAAGTAGCGCAGGACGTTCGACTTGGCCAGGCCGACCCGGCGGCTGAGCTCGTTGAGGCTCACCTCGGCCACCGGCATCTCGTCGAGCATCTTCAGCGCCGTGTCGAGGATGGTGCGGCGCCGCTCCTCCCGCTGCTCCGCGCTGCGCGCCCGCTGGAACGTCATGAAACCAGCGTAACGCCCGGGCGGGGAGATTGGAGACCGGCAGTCTCTTGACAACAGACCGACGGTTCCTTAGCGTCGGTGGCATAACAGACCGACGGTCCGAAAGGGCCGCGACCCGGGAGGACCGCCATGAGCGACAACTGGACCGAGCGCGAGGTCCCCAGCCAGCGCGGCCGCGTGGCCGTGATCACCGGCGCCAACACCGGCCTCGGGTTCGACACGGCGAAGGTGCTGGCCGAGCGCGGCGCGACGGTGGTGCTCGCCGTCCGCGACGTCGAGAAGGGCAAGCAGGCGGCCGCGCGGTTCGGCGCGGACGCCGACGTCACGGTGCAGAAGCTGGATCTGTCGTCGCTGGAGTCGGTCCGGGCCGCGGCGGCCGACCTGCACGCCACGCTGCCGAAGATCGACCTGCTGATCAACAACGCCGGCGTCATGTACCCGCCGCGGCAGACCACCCGGGACGGCTTCGAGCTGCAGTTCGGCACGAACCACCTCGGGCACTTCGCCCTGACCGGCCTGCTGCTGGACCTGCTGCTGCCGGTGGAGGGCTCGCGGGTGGTGACGGTCGCCAGCATCGCCCACCGCATCCGCGCGGAGATCCACTTCGACGACCTGCAGTGGGAGAACTCCTACGACCGCGTCGCGGCCTACGGGCAGGCCAAGCTGGCCAACCTGATGTTCGCCTACGAGCTGCAGCGCCGCCTCTCCCCGCACGGCACGACGGCGTCGATCGCCGCGCACCCCGGCGTGGCCCGGACGGAGCTGATGCGCAATTCCCCGGCGGTGGCCCGCGTGCTCTTCCCCGTGGTGGCCCCGCTGTTCACCCAGAGCTCGGAGCGCGGCGCCCTCCCGATCCTGCGCGCGGCCACCGACCCCGCCGCCCTCGGCGGCCAGTACTACGGCCCGGCCGGCCCGGGCGGTTACCGCGGGCGCCCTCGGGTGGTCGCCTCCAGCCCGCAGTCCTACGACCCGTCGATCCAGCGGCGGCTGTGGGCGGTTTCGGAGGAGCTGACCGCGGTCAAGTTCCCCGTCGGTTGAGCCGCGCGTGATCCGAGGGTCGACACGGCGGCCGGCCCCGTGTCGACCCGCCCATCACGCGTGTCGACCTTCCAAACACGCGTGTCGGCATTCCGATCACGGGGCCTCAGGCCTCCACTGACGCGCGGTCACCGTTGCCGGACGCCGGGAGCAGGTGGAAGCCGGCGCGGTCCGGGCGGATGTGCGAACCGGTGGACGCCGGGTCCGGGAGCCGGTGGCCGGCGGCCGTGATGGCCGCTTCGTCGAGGCGGATGCCCAGGCCCGGCCCGTCGCCCAGGATGAACGCGCCGTCGCCGATTTCGTGGCCGAGGGAAACGCCGACCGGGGGCCGGAGGTCCTGCAGCTCGGTGACCAGGTGGTTGGGCACCGCGGTCGCGGCGTGCACCAGTCCGACCGGGGTCGTGCCGATCGGGCTCACCGGCAGGTCGTGGGCGTGGGCGAGGGCGGCGACCCGCAGGAAGTGGGTGATGCCCCAGCCCGCGGCCGTCTGGACGATGTCGACCGCGCCGGCCGCGATCAGCGGCCGGTGCTGCTCCAGCCCGGTGAGGTTCTCCCCGGTCGCGACCGAGGCGCGGATGCCGCGGCCGACGGCCGCGTGGCCGTCCACGTCCCAGCGCCGCACGGGTTCCTCGATCCAGGTCAGGTCCAGGGCCCGTTCGAGCTCGCCGACGTGCCGGACGGCCTGCTTGCGCGTCCAGTTCTCGTTGACGTCCAGCATCAGGCCCGGGCGGGTGGCGCCGGCCTCGGCGAGGACGTCGCGGACGAGGCCGAGGCGGCGCCGGTCGCGGTCGATGTCCAGGCCGCCCTTGAGCTTCGCCGCGCGCAGCCCGTGGGCGGCGTAGGTCCGGTACAGCCTGGCCAGCTCTTCGTCGTCGAGGGCGATGTCGAGACCCGAGGCGTAGGCGGGCACGCGGCGGTCCCGGCCACCGAGCAGCCGCCAGAGCGGTTCGCCCGCCAGCTGCGCCTTGATGTCCCACAACGCCGTGTCGAAGGCGCCGATGGTGCCGAACACCGCGCCGGCGTGCCCGGCCTTGAACGTCCGCCGCAGCATCCGGTCGTAGAGAGCGGTCACGCCACGCGGGTCTTCGCCTTCGAGCGCGGCGAAGACGGTCTCCGCCTGCACGTGCGAACCGAGTCCGACGCCGGTGACACCTTCGTCGGTCTCGACGACGACGATCGGCATCCGGAGGACACCGTCGGCGTGCACGCCGTTGGCGTCGCCGATCGGGCGGCCCCACTCCTGGACGGTCGTGAGGGCCCGGAAACCAGTGATGCGCATTTCATCCCTTCGTGGACCCGGCGGTCACCCCGTCGGCGATTTGGCGTTGCAGGAACAGGTAGACGAGCAGCACCGGCACCGCGGCGATCAGCACCCCGGAGGCGAACGTGGGGATGTCGGCGGAGTACTGCCCGCGCAGCGCGGTCACCCCGACCATGAGGGTCCGATGCTCCGCCGACGGCATCAGCAGCAGCGAGATCAGGACGTCGTTCCAGCAGAACAGCGCGTTGAGCACCCCGACCGACAGCAGCGCCGGGGCACCCAGCGGGAGCATGATCCGCCAGTAGACGCCGTAGACGGTCGACCCGTCGACGCGGGCGGCGTCGACGATCTCCGGCGGCACGGCCGAGTAGAAGCTGGTCATCAGGAAGACCGTGAACGGCAGGAACTGCGCCACGTAGGCGAGCACCAGCCCCGGATAGGTGTCGATGAGCCCGGTGCCCGCCATCAGCCGCGCGAGCGGGACCATGATCACCTGGAACGGCACGAACAGCGCGGCGAGGAT
This sequence comes from Amycolatopsis sp. NPDC058278, assembly GCF_042881395.1. Taxonomy (NCBI): domain Bacteria; kingdom Bacillati; phylum Actinomycetota; class Actinomycetes; order Pseudonocardiales; family Pseudonocardiaceae; genus Amycolatopsis; species Amycolatopsis sp. NPDC058278. The sequence continues at coordinate 13,378 of NZ_JBHVXZ010000057.1, forward strand.
GCCCAGGTAGACCGCGGAGGACCCGCGGAAGCGCAGGCGGCCGAGTGCGAAGCCCGCCATCGACCCGAGCAGCAGCAGCACCGCGACCGAGCACACCACGACGACGACCGAGTTGAGGAAGTACCGGGACATCCCCACGCTCGTCCACGCCCGGGTGATGTTGTCCCAGCGGAGTGCGCCGGCGGGCGCGAACCGGTCGAGGGTGTACTCGCGGCGGTCCTTCATGGCGACGTTCGCGGTGAACAGCAGGGGATAGATCGTCGCCAGGGCGAGGGCGGCCATCGGGATGGCGGCGAGCCACTTCGTGAGCCGGGAACCCCGCATCAGTCCTCCCTTCCGGCGCGCCGCAGGATGCCGATCTGGGCCATCCCGACCACGAGCATGATCAGGAACAGCACCGTGGACGCCGCCGAGGCGAGCGCGGGCTGGTTCAGGTGCCCCTGCTGGAACCAGACGTAGAACTCGGGCAGGTAGGTCGACCCGGCCGGGCCGCCGTTGGTCATCACGTACAGCAGGCCGAACATCGAGGTCAGCATCCCGATCATCGTGGTGACGAAGACGAACTGGATGGTGCGGGACAGGCCGGGGACGATCACGTGCCGGATGGTCTGCAGCAGCGACGCACCGTCCACTTTGGCCGCGTCCAGCAACGAGGAGTCCAAAGTGGAGAAACCGGCGAGGAAGACGACCAGCGCCATGCCGAACGTCGCCCAGACGTGCACCCCGACGACGGCGAAGATCGCCACGCTCGGATTCCCCAGCCAGTCCACCGGGCCGAGGCCGACGAGGCCCAGCACGGCGTTGACCGGCCCGTCGAAGGCCAGCAGCAGGTTGAAGATCGCTCCGACGATCACCGGCGACAGCACGGCCGGGAAGAAGTAGACGCCGCGGTAGACCCGGTGGCCCGGCACCTTCAGGTGGATGAAGGTGGCGAGCAGGCCGGGGATGGCGACGGCGACCGGGAGCAGGAGCACGAGCAGCCCGACGTTGCGCACGGCGGTGTGGAACAGCGGGTCTTCGAACAGCGTCGCGTAGTTGTCGAAACCGACGGCCGTGCCGTTGCGGGCGCCGTCCCCGGTGAAGGAGAAGTTGACGCCGAGCAGCAGCGGCCACAGCCGCAGCAGGAGGACGATCAGCACGGCCGGTGCGACGAGGACGAGC